>JAITHD010000235.1 GCA_031280155.1 Treponema sp.
TAAAAGAAATCGGCGGCTTATTTGATTTAGTAGACCTAAACTGCATCTGTTATCCTTTTCCCATTTTACGGTATTGGGTTTTCCGACTGTTTTAAAGTCCAGGTCTTTGTAGCAAGGACGTATGTATAGAGACCTGCCTGCCTGTTTTGGGACTCATAATATTCCCGGAATGAAGTCCCGTAAATTCCCAGAGCGCTGCCGCTTTTAATCTCAACATTGCTTCCTATATGAATAAAATCAACAGCGTTTTGGTAGAACGCTCCGGGTTCAATGATTGTAACGCTGTTCGGGATATTCAGATGGGTCATCTGATTAGCCGCAAAAGCATAAGCCCCGATAATTTCAAGTTCCTCTCCAAGATTCGCCTGATAGAGCATATTCTCCAGGAAGGCAAAGGCTCCAATAGTCTTTACTTTGTCGGGAATATCCACTGAAGTAAGATAATTATGAGAAAAACTATTAACTCCAATGGTTTCAAGGTCTTTAGGCAAAACAATAGATAACGCCTCAGTATTCATAAACGCTTCATCCCCGATATGGACTACTGATTTGTCTTGGATTTTATCGGGAATTTCAAGGAGCGTCGATTCCAGGGCAGGTCCGGTATAGCGGATAATCGTTACGTTATCACCCTTGAGGCTATACTCAAAAAGCTCTCCTGTAAAACGCCATACAGCATAAAACATTATATCCCCGGAATCTACGGTGACCGTTTCATTTGGCTGATACAGCGTATACCAGGCATCCCAGATGTTCCAGCGCCATCCGATAAATTCATAGCCTTCTCGTACTAAGTTTCCGGGTTCCCGAATGGTAACGGTATTGCCTTTTCTATAGGTCTTGGTATCCATCGGCAGTTCTCCGCCGGTATGGTTATTCCCATAGTAATACACCGAATAGGTCTCCCCAGAGTAAGGGGATTCCCAGGTAATAGGACAAGCGGTAAATAAAAACGCGGTTAAGAACATAACAAATTGTACTATGTGTATCTTCGCCATATATACTCCTTAAAAACGTCGGTTATCGCTTCTTTTTTCCCTGTTTATCCTCTATTTTTTGCAGACCCATTTCAGCAAGTCTTTTAAACTGCGGAGGAAGCAGCTCCGCATCAGGCGTATTATACCGCTCCAAAAGCGCATTGAATTCAGCCGCCGCCGTATCATATTGTTTTTGTTTATAGTGTATAAAAGCGATTTCATATTCTGCGGCGCAGATTTCATCTATATAACTAGGATACCGTTCAAGAATCGCCTGATAATACTGGAGAGCCTGATTATATCTGTTTTTATCAGATGCCGTCTGACCCTGCTGGATAAGTTCCGGCGGGCTTAAATGATCGGGGATTTGTATACGCCTCGACGCACAAGCCGTTATCATCAAGACAATACTAAGTATACTAACTAATGTTATCTTGTTCATTATGCTTATACTATACAATAAGAAACTCTTAAAGACAAGTCTTTATTATTACTCTGTTGAGTTTCCTCAACAGGCATAAGGCGGCTCCCTTGTCAGTTTGATTCCCAAAGGGTATACTTATTTTATACTATTATGCAATGTTTATTCAAAACCTTTTACCAGGCGGCTCTGCTGCTCCCGTTGATGGGCATCCCTTTGTCAGCTCAGTCGAATCGAGACGGGATAGAACCAGACCAATCCCGTATTTCTTCGGACCAGACCGTTCTTGTAACCCAGGAAGTTATGCCCCTCCGACGGGTGACCCTGTTTTCCGCAGGACTAGGCTTTTTTGAACATACCGGTCATGTCTCCGGAGCGGCAGCCTTATCCCTTCCTTTTAATATTGGAACAGTCAATGATGCGCTCAAATCCTTGGTTATTAATGATCCTGATTCAAGCCCTTCGGTGTCGTATCCTTCGGAACAAACCTTGTACAGAACCCTTAAAAGTCTTTCTATTGATCTGCTGGGAAATCCGAGCGTCCCTGAACTGTTGTCCAGTCTCAAAGGCGCGGAAATTGAGATTTTGATTCCTAATCCGGTACGCGGCAGGATCATGTTTGTGGAACACCGTTCAGCCTCCTTGTTGGGGGAGGAGATGATTCGTGAAACTGAGCCGTATCTTTCCCTTTATACCGCGCAAGGGATCAAGGTAATTTCTTTCAAGGAGATAAGCGGATTTGCTTTCAAAGACCCTCAAATAAATGCGGATTTGAATCGGGCATTGGATATCATCATGCAGTCCCGGGATTCAGACACCCGGCGGCTTGTCATTCGGCTTCCAGGGACCAGCCCTCGGGAAGTCGCTTTGAGCTATGTGATTCCTACGCCGATCTGGAAGGTTTCATACCGCTTAGACCTCTCTCAAACACCGCCTTTCCTCCAAGGCTGGGCTATTGTGGATAACGACGGAGATACAGACTGGAAAGACGTGGAACTTTCTCTGGTTACAGGACGTCCAAGCTCATTTATTCAAAACCTCTATGCCCCGTATTATCTCTCCCGTCCGGTACTTCCCTTGGGAATCGCCGGAATTGCCGAAGCCCGAACCTATGACTCAGGAAGCTCTGAACCGGAAACCCAAGCAAGTCTAGCCAATACCATGATGATAGATGAAAAAAGAAAAGAATATCGAGTATCTGACGGATACTCCGAGGTTTCCGATCCGGCGGCCTCCCGCGCTTCTGTAGCGGGAGGCATAGCGGCAACCCCTCAAGGACGTACCGCAGGGGATCAGTTTGAGTTTACCATTAAAAAGCCGGTGAGCCTTGCCCGGCAGCAGAGCGCCATGCTGCCCTTGATTGAAGGAACCATAC
Organism: Treponema sp.; assembly: GCA_031280155.1. Classification (GTDB taxonomy): domain Bacteria; phylum Spirochaetota; class Spirochaetia; order Treponematales; family Breznakiellaceae; genus JAITHW01. The sequence goes on from JAITHD010000235.1 coordinate 2,774, forward strand.
CAGCGGAAAAGACCCTGGTATTTTCCGGCACCGCCGCCCTCCAAGGCAGTCCCAGTAATCCGGCTGTCGCGGCGGAACTTACCAACGCCACCGGCATGAAACTGCCTGCGGGACCTATTACCGTGTACGACGGCGGAATATACGCCGGAGACGCGCTGATCCAGTTCTTTCCAGAAGGGGAAAAGCGGCTTATTTCTTACGGTGAAGACCTATCCGTTACCGGAAGCATCAGCTCTTCAACGAATCAATCGGTCACCGCTGTTACAGTCAGTCAAGGAATCATGACCATAAAACGGAAACAGGGTTACGAGAAAGTCTACACGTTTAGAAACGCCTCTGGAGAAACAAAGCGGCTTATTGTGGAGCATCCGATTACGTTTGGGACAACCCTGACCTTGCCGGCTGTTTATACTGAAAAAACAGCTAATCTGTATCGTTTTGCGCTGACCCTCCAGCAGGGCGGAGAACAAACCTTTACGGTCAAGGAAGAACGCCCGCTTTCACAAGAAATTATTCTTTCTCAGCTTGTTCTGAACGCCTTTGTAAGCTATAGCGTCAATCAGGAGATTCCTCCAGAAGTACAGGCGGCTTTGGAGACTGCTATAGCCTTGAAACAGCGTGTTGATAGGGCAAAGCAGGGGCTTGCCAATCTTGAAAACCGTCGGAACCGGCTGATTACCGAACAGGAGCGGACCCGCCAGAATCTGGCGGCTGTAGGCTGTCAAACTCAGCAGGGACAGGACTATCTGAAGCGCCTCACTGCCCAAGACGAGGAAATCGACGGTTTAGATCAGACCATCCCCGAGGCGGAACAGACGGTTCAGACCGCCCAGCAGGAATACGACGTTTATCTGAGAGATTTGGTATTAGAATGATCCCTTCAAACCATGAGATAAAGCCGGCTTATCCGGTTCGCTGTAAAGCCTGCCTTTAGGCATAGGGATATACGGCGCACCGAAAAGGTTTTGTAACAACATCCTTGACCAGTCCGCCTGTTTTGCTGTATACTCAAAAAGTCGAATAGACCTACCCACGCAGCGTGGGGACGTAACGTCTATGGATATGGCGGCTCTCAGTAACGGGAGTGAAACCGCTGTAGAAAACCCCCTTAGAAAAGAGTGGGAAAGAAGTAGAAATCTTGAGGAGTAACCCGGGTAACCGGAACAAGCCCCAAGACCTCGCCTTTAGGCAGGGGCGGCTGACCTTTCAGCTCTTGACGATACATAAGGGTATATGGTTAATGTGAAATTGCTTATTTTTTTGGCGGCGGGTCTTGTATTATCCATTTTATGTCTCGCTTGTAAGACTAAAGGGCCGGCTATGCTGGGATCAGCGGCGCCGACGATCCCCAATGTGAAGCAAACGGATCCGGCGGCGCGTCTATTTTTTGAACGAATTGAAGCTGAAAATGTGGAACATCTTAGGCTTCATTTTGTGTTGGAAGTTGAAAATCCTCGAACCGTTTCAGCGGATTTAGATATTCAGGATTGGGGTATACAGATAAATAATCAGCCCTCAAATGAAGGAGCCTATTTAATTCTGGATTCAAATGCGCCCCAGGTTAATGCCGGCGCTTCAGCTCGGTTTCCGATGCGCCTTGATTTGGATATGAATAAGCTGCGGCTCTCTAAGGAAGAGATTGTTACCGAATATCTGACAGAGCTTCAGATGTATCTAAGGTTTGCTTTTGAGACTGGAGACACAGCGATAACCCAGATTAGGACTGAAGCGGTTTTTCCTCGAATCGAGGAGCCGGAATTTTCGATTACCTCGATTGCGGTTAGACGAGGGGAACAAGTCAATACTAATACCCATTTTAGAGTAGGTCTCCACATTGATAATCCTAATGTGTTTCCTTTGGAACTTTCTGCGCTTTCTTATTCTTTTTATGGGAACGGCGCTTTTTGGGCTGACGGGCAGGAGAATATAGTTCTTCATATACCCGCAAAAGGTTCTACTGAAACCCAGGTTTTTCTGATGATCAATTTTATTGATATAAGCAAGAATCTGAAAAACCAGCTTATAACATTAAAGCGGGTTCAATATCGTCTCACTGGAGAGACCAAGATTCTCACCAATATTGTATATCTCCCGGAATTCAGCATGGATTTTGACATTTTTAGAAACTCGGACATGGAATAAAAGGATTTCCTAGTCTTCAGTTCCTATCATCTTGATAACCGCTTCTTTCCACTTATTACCGCGATCAAATTCGTTTAAAAACATCCCAAAAGAGGCGCACCCAGGGGAGAAGACTATCACATCTCCCGGACTTGCCGCTTCTATGCTTGCCTTAACCGCCGCGTCTATTGAGTCAAAGGGACCTTGATAAGCGCCGCCCTGAGCGTCCATGAGGGACTTGAGCTTATCGCTGCCGGTTCCAGCCAGGAGGATCAGAAACTTGGTTTTAGCCGCGGCTTTGATCAGCGGGGTGAAATCCAAATTTTTGTCGGTCCCGCCGGCAACTAATATAGGCGGCATATCGAAGGAGTCTACCGCTGCGGCTGCGGCTTCAGGGACGGTGGCAGCAGTATCATTATAAAACCGAATTCCCTGGGCTTCATGAAAAAACTCTAGTCTGTGAGGGATACCAGAGAAGCGTCCCAGACCGTCCCGGATAAACGCCGGCGGAAGTCCTAGATCAAGCAACGCCAGCGCTGCGGCAAGCATATTTTTCTTTTGATGATATCCGGGGATGCTCAATGTAGACGGAACGATTTCCACAATTTCACCTTGGGGAAGCCGAGCGAATCCAGGACCCGCAGGGTCGGTAAGCCAGCCTCCGGCAACATACGCCGGAAGGGGCTGCTCGGCGTATACCAGTGGGCGGCCTCGACTTTCAGCATGAAAACTCCGTCCCCATTTATCGTCAGATGCTATCGTAACATCCTGCTGGTCTTGTCCCTGATATATGATCCGCTTATCCCCAATATAAGCATCCATTCCATTATATCGGTCAAGATGATCCGGCAAGATAGCGGTAATTACCGCCGCCCGGGGTTTGAGCAGCGCCCCTTTGTCTGAGCGGCGATCCTTTAAGTCTCCAAGCTGCCAGCTTGAGAGTTCCAGAACCACATCGTCTTGATCCCCGATCCGATCCAGAAAGGTAAGAGGCGATACCGTAATATTGCCTCCCAAATAGGACGTTCCCGGAAGGCTCCCTGCTTTTCTCGCTTCCCCAAGAACCCAATGAATAGCTGATGCGGTACTTGATTTCCCTTTAGAACCGGTGACCACGGTTAAACGGGCCGCCGAATGAGTCAAAAAAAGAGAAATATCCGTTTCTACACGCCGGCTTGCTTTGAGAAAAGGTGAATCCGGTCTGACTCCGGGATTTTTAATCACCATATCGGCTTTTTCAAAATCCGCCAGGTCATGCCGTCCCAGTACATACCGAATAGGAGTCGGTACAAGGCTTTCCAGTTTTTCCAGAGAAGGGGCTAAACGCTGTTCATCCCGCAGGTCTGTTACCGTGATGTTCGCCCCTTGGCTCGCAAGATAACAAATCGACGCTAACCCTCCTCCATGCAGTCCAAGTCCCATGACCAGAACGTTCATCCCAGAATAATTTGAACTATACGCCATAACCCCGCCTCACCCTAAAAACACAGTTCCCGGTTGGGTTCCCGCCGCAAGAGCTTCCAATGTCCGGGAACGTCCCCCGTGGGCAAGAATCATGGGAATACCGTAGCGAACCGCCTGTTCCGCCGCGTCGAGTTTAGTAGCGATTCCGCCGGTGCCGAAACTATTGACTCCTCCGGCGCTGATAGTATTGCGTATTTCCCCTAGATTTCGAACTTCCCGAACCAGTTCCGCGTCAGGATGTTCCTTGGGGTTTTTGTTGTAAAGCCCGTCAATATCGCTGAATAGGATAAGAAGGTCTGCGCTCCAAAGCACCGCTGACTGGGCAGCCAAGGTATCATTATCGCCGATTTTGATTTCTTCAACTCCGACCGTATCATTTTCATTGATAATAGGCACAATTCCCTCATCCGCCAAGGTAAAAAGCGTATTCCGCATATTCAGCGTACGGATCGAATCACCAAAATCGTCTCTGGTGAGCAGGATTTGACCGATATGCAGACTGTAAGGCGCAAACCCTCGAAGCCATGCGCCCATGAGTTCTACTTGTCCTACCGCGCAAAGCGCCTGTTTGTAGTGGATATCTTGTTTTCTAACCCATTTCCCCAAAGTAGAAAGTCCCGCAACCTGTGCGCCGGAAGATACAATAACGATCTGCTTCCCGCCTTTGATAAACGCCGCCACTTGTCCGGCAAATTCTTCAAGAAACCCTAGATTAATTTTTCCTTCTTGATCCGCCAGCGTATTGGAGCCTATTTTTATGACGATTTTACGCGCTTGGGCTATTAATTCAGGTATCATAGGTATAATTCTCCTTCATTGCTGTTTTCCCTCACAGCCGAATCTGTCCTTGACCGGTTATCCGATACTTTATCGAAGTCAAGGCATTGATTCCCATAGGTCCTCTGGCATGGAACTTCTGGGTACTGATGCCCAGTTCCGCGCCGAACCCGAATTCACCGCCGTCAGTAAACCGGGTAGACGTGTTAGTATATACACAAGCCGCATCTACCTGTAAACTGAAGATTCCCGCAGCGGTCAGGTCGTTGGTAAGAATCGCTTCAGAATGGTTGGTTCCATAGCGGTTTATATGATCAATCGCTTCCTCAAGGGTATCTACTGTTTTGATCGCTACAATATAATCAAGAAATTCAGTTTCCCAATCTTCCTCTACAGCGTCTTTCAAAACGAGTGTATTCGGCGGAACCCCGATAGCCTGCTTAGACCGATTATCACAACGGAATTCGACGATTCCCGCGAGCCGCGCCGCTAAAAGAGGCATCAGCCTTGAGGCAGCGTCTCGGTGAATCAGCAGCGTTTCCACCGCGTTACAGGCGCTGGGCTTCTGAACTTTAGCGTTTTCGATTATATCTACCGCATTAGCGATATCCGCGCTGGGATCCACATAAATATGGCAGTTTCCTTCACCAGTCTCGATTACCGGAATTCTCGCGTTTTCCACTACTCGACGAATGAGTTCCTTGCCGCCCCGGGGAAGGGCAACATCGATCCAGCCCCGGGCGGTAAGGATTTCATTGATTTCGTCCCGGTTCCCTGAGTCAGCCAAGGCTGCCGCATCGCGTATACCGCCGCCAGTTTCCAAGCCCTGCTTAATCGCCGCAACAAGCCCACGGTTTGACTCCAGTGCTGAAGAAGACCCCCGGAGCAAGACTCCGCAGCCGGCTTTATATGCGAGACTAAAAACATCTACCGTAACATTAGGGCGGGATTCATAGATGACCGCCGCTACTCCAAGGGGGACAACTATTTCTTCTATAAAAAGACCATTCGGCAAGGTCCAGTAGGCTTTTACTTTATTAATAGGATCATCCTGTTGTATTATGGTATTAATTCCTTCTATCATATCGTCTATTCGTTTATGATTCAAAGTCAGACGATCAAGAAGCGCTTCCCGCATCCCCTTACCCTGGGCTTTGCTAAGATCCGCTTCATTTGCCTTGAGTATATTACCGCGAGCGGCGTCAATAGCATGCATCACCGCCCCGAGAGCGGTATTTTTTTTTCGGCTGTCTTCCAAAGCTAACCGGCTCTGAGCTTTTTTCAAGGATTTAAAAATAGGTTCTAAGGTATTCATAAATTACTCCAAAGATTGATTGTAGGATACTACGTTTATAGAGCGTACATCTAGCCTATTATATATAGTAAGGAACTATTATTCAATGAAAAGATTTCATTCTCTGAAGTAGGAAGGGCTTTTCAATTATCCGGTTCGCTGTAAAAACCCCGCCCTTTGGGGCTGGGGATATAAGGCGCAACGAAAAGCGTTTTGTAACAACATCTTTGACCTCCCCATGTTGATCTACCGTTGCCTATAGTAAATTATAAATTGAATTATCATAGCCATTGGTTGAAATATGATATACCGTGTTATACACTTCCCTAAACATTATGTATTTGTTTTAATTTTTAATATATTTTCCAAATAAGTCAAACTCCATTTTGCATTTAGAAAAAAACAAAAAACGCTTGTAATTCTATAGTATGTAATGATATAATAAACTATGAAAACAAAATTTTTATCAATAAGCCGCCATTTTAGGGCTTGTTACCGTATCGGAAGCGGAGCGCCGGCGGAAGGTTCCGATTCCAACTGGAGGAACCATTCTTATTCCGATAGTAATCCATATTAGCCTCTGAATATAGACAAAAGGAAACCGGTTGTGAATAAACATGGCAAGAAAATTATAGCGCCGGTTATTGTGGTACTCTGTATTTTTGCATATTATGGGATAATAGGAGTATTTTTAATAACTGCTGACTTGCCGAACATAATAAAAATCCTGGCTTTAATAGCATCAATCGTAATAACCGTACTATTAATTATAGTTTTAATTGAAAGAATAAAAGAAATTAGAGGCGGAGAAGAAGATGATCTTAGTAACTACTGATTATATTTCAGGCAAAGAATTGGAAACCCTTGGACTAGTAAAAGGAAGCACCGTTCAGTCAAAAAACCTTGGTAAAGATATAATTCAAGGGCTGAAATCATTGGTTGGCGGTGAATTAACAGCCTACAATGAAATGCTGAATGAAGCTAGAGCCTTGGCTACCAAAAGAATGGTAGAAGAAGCTGGAAAACTCGGGGCTGAGGGCGTTGTAAATATAAGATACGCATCAGCGGCGGTAATGCAGAATGCGGCGGAAGTAATAGTATACGGTACGGCAGTAAAATTTAAATAAAATAGTATTGATAGTAAATCTATAAGGCGCTATATTACAAACTAAAAATATAGGCATAAAATACGGCGAGTTTTACGTTTGAAACTATATGTGTTTCTATAGTTGTTTACGGGAGGACGCAATGAAATATTTTCAAATATTTTATTTTTGTATGTTAATCATAAGCTGTTCAGGAACTCATAAAATAAGTGAAGCCGTAAATCAAAAGACAACGGCAAAACCAGAACATTATGTGTTTTTCGGTCTTGATAGAGAAGAAATCAGGAAATCATCTTTTTACAATTTGAAAGAATTTTCTGGAGCCCAAATAGCATATACATGGAAAAGTTTAGAGATAGAAAAGGACCTATATGATTTCAGCGCTATAGAGAAGGATATAGTTTTTTTGGCGAATAAAGGCAAGAAATTATTCATTCAGATTATGGATACGTCCTTTAATGTAAAGCATATATTTGTCCCGGATTATATTTGTAAAGAGCCGCAGTATAATGGGGGCGTAAATCTACAGTATACCTTTGATGATGATATGGATACTAATCCAAAAGAAGCCGGTTGGACAGCCCGGCGCTGGGATACAGCCGTTGCTAATCGTTTCCATAAACTTATTGGGGAACTTGGAAAACAGTTTGACGGTAAAATAGGGGGGATAAATTTTCAGGAAACCTCCGTTGATTTTGGTTCAACCGGAACATGGCATCCTTCTGGATTTACTCCAGAAAATTACCTTGAGGCGGTAAAATCAACTATGTACGCAGCCCGTTCAGCTTTTAATCAATCGACTGTTATACAATACGCTAATTTTATGCCTGGTGAGTGGCTGCCTTTGCATGACAAAGGCTATCTGGCGGCGGTCTTTGAATACGCCGCACACATAGGCATTGGAATCGGCGGTCCTGATATTATTCCTTACCGCCTGGGACAAATGAATCACGGTTACTATTTTGCACGGCAATATCAAGGAAAACTTGTCTTTGGTTTTGCGGTTCAAGAAGGTAATTATGATCAGATCAATATGAAAACTAATGCCCCATTAACGGTAGAAGAGATATATGATTTTGCGAAACACTATCTCTGTGCGGATTATATATTTTGGCATCCCCAAGAACCATATTTTACAAAAGAATTAAAACCCCTTTTAAGGAAAACCCCACATAAAATATAAGCAGTATTTTCTACTTATTTGTTGCGCTCTGTTTGCCCAGGGGTTTCTGTTTCTATTGTTCCATTTGTTTTTTTATATAGTTATATATATATTGTTTCCATGAAATCGCGGCGTAATCGAGGCTCGGAACTCCAAAGTCAAAGCTCCGAGGTTCAATGCCGAAACAAAAAGCCTCGAAATCCAGAAAACACCCTCCGGCAGCAAAGCCGGCAAGCCGGATTAACCAGTTCAAAATCTGATTGGGAGTTCACAAGCAATTTGATCCCTTTTCATTTTTAAATTATCTGGGGTATAATGATAACCGCGTGGCATCACGCAAGGAGAACACTATGCACGTTGATTGGCAGAATCCTGAAATTCTGCACCGGAATAGGGAAAAAGAACGTTCCTATTTCATACCCTTCCAGAACGAGGACGGAGCCTTGCAAAACAGCGAATACCGGGGAGCCTCGGTGTATTTCAAGCTCCTGAACGGGAATTGGGCTTTCCGCTATTTTGAGCGGCCTATCGACATTGACGAAACGCTTTTTGAAAAAACCGCGGATCTCTCTGATGGGACCTGGAATAATCTGGCGGTTCCCCTCAACTGGCAAATGGACGGCTACGATATTCCCCAGTACACCAACGTAAATTACCCTTTTCCTGTGGATCCGCCTTTTGTACCGGACGAAAATCCCGCGGGAGTGTACGCCAGAGACTTTACCCTGCCCGAATCCTGGGCAAAACGGGATACCTTCATCGTTTTTGAAGGAGTTAATTCGTGTTTTTACCTCTATGTCAACGGCGTGTGGGTCGGATACAGCCAGGGATCTCATCTCCAGAGCGAATTCAACCTCGCCGCCTGCCTTGAACCGGGAAAAAACCGGATTGCCGTTAAGGTTTTAAAATGGTGCGACGGCAGTTATCTTGAAGATCAGGATTTTTACCGCTTGTCCGGGATTTTTCGGGATGTATACCTCCTTTCCCGAAGCAAAAACCGAATCCGGGATGTTTTTATTAAAACTGAATTGGACCGGGACTATAAAAACGCGGTCTTGTCCCTCTCCCTTGAAAAAGAAGGACCTGAAACAGCGGAAAAAGCGGTTTTCAAGCTCTACGGGCCCGACGGAACCCCCGTCCTTGACGCGGAGGCTGGTTTCGGCGAGTCCCGGTTCACAATTACCGGTCCGGAACTTTGGAACGCCGAAGACCCAAAACTGTACCGGGGAATCCTCGGTTTCGGCGGCGAATGGATACCCTTAGACATAGGATTCCGGCAGGTTGAGACAGGGAAAAACAGTTCCCTCCTGATTAACGGGGCCCCGGTAAAACTTAAAGGCGTAAACCGCCACGACACAGACCCGGTTCTGGGACATTATACGCCGCTGGATCATATCCGCCGGGACCTGGAGCTTATGAAACAGCATAATATCAACGCGATCCGCACTTCCCATTACCCCAATACTCCGGAGTTTTACCAGCTCTGCAACCGGTACGGCTTTTACGTCATTGACGAAGCGGATCAGGAAATGCACGGCTTCTGCACCCGCCGTTCCGGGGAACACGCCGGATATAGTAATTTCGATCCCTCCTGGCCCACGGATATGCCGGAATGGAAAAACGCCTTTCTTGACCGGGCCCGCCGGCTTGTGGAGCGGGATAAAAACCATCCCTGCATCATTATCTGGTCTTTAGGGAATGAGTCGGCTTTCGGCGCAAATCATGTGGCTATGGCGGACTGGATTCACCTGCGGGACCCCTCCCGGCTGGTTCACTACGAGCGGGCGAGCAGCGCGGTTCGGGAATTTAAAGAAAAAAATTACTCCGATGCCTGCGTAGACCTTGACAGCGCCATGTATCCAACCCTCGAATTCCTTGAGGAACAGGGGAAAAACCCGAACAATGACCCCCGCCCGTTTTTTCTCTGCGAATATATTCACGCTATGGGCAACGGACCTGGGGGGGTTTCGGATTATTGGAACCTGATCTATCAGTATCCCCGGCTTATCGGTGGCTGCGTCTGGGAGTGGGCGGATCATTCGGTTGTCCTGACCGATGCTGAGGGGCGGAGCTGTTTCGGATACGGCGGCGACAAAGGGGAGTTTCCTCATGACGGCAATTTCTGCAACGACGGCTGCGTTACCCCGGACCGCAAGCCCTATCCGGGACTGCGGGAGATAAAAGCGGTTTACCAATACGTCAAAACTGACCTGACAGCCTTTGAACATAACGGTGCAACCGTGAAAATAACCAATCTCCACGACTTTATTGACCTGAGCCGGTATGAATTGACCTGGACCTTAGAGTCCGACGGGGAAATCCGCGCCGAAGGAACCTGCGCCCCTCCCGCGCTGGGTCCCGGTCAGACCGGAAACCTTGCCGTCGCCCTGCCGGAGCTGGAAAAAACCTGGTGCGGCGCGTATATTACCCTGCGGTTCAGGCTGAAAGAAACGGCGTTATGGGCGGAAAAAGGCTTTGAGATCGGGGCCGCCCAGTTTGAGGTTCCCGCGCCGCACGGAGAAGTTATCAGCGGAGAACAGGACTTTGGTCCTTTGGGGCTGCAAAAAGAAAAAGAATACGCGGTGATCGAAGGAGACGGTTTTGTCTATCGGTTCAATACGTTTTACGGTTCTTTTGAATCCCTTGAATATAACGGGGTTCCCCTGCTCCAAGAACGCCCCAAGCTGACGGTATGGCGGGCCCCTACGGATAACGACCGGAACGTCCGGCAAAAATGGGAAGCTGAACATCTGGATCATCTGGCAGCCAAGGTTTATTCGGCGACCGCCGAACAAGACGAGAACGCCGTTATAATCCGGGTAACCGGTTCCCTCGCCGGACTGAGCCGGGAGCCTTTCGCAAAGACCTTTACCACATACAAGGTCTTTCCCACTGGAGAGATTCAAGCCGCTGTTTCCGCGGAGATTCGGGAAACCATGATGTTTCTCCCCAGGTTTGGGCTGGAACTGGTCATGCCCAACGGGAACGAGCGGCTTGAATATTTCGGTCTCGGTCCGGATGAAAACTATGCGGATATGAAAGCCCATGTTTTTATGGGACGCTACGCCTCTACCGTAGGGGAACAGTATTTTCCGTATATCAAGCCCCAGGAACATGGGAATCACGGGAATACGTCTTGGGCGGCGGTTTACGACGCCCTTGGCCGGGGGCTTTTGTTCAAAGCCGGTTCGCGCTTTGAGTTCAGCGCGTCTCACTACACGGCAATGGATTTATCCAGCGCGACCCACACCAAGGATCTCGTTCCCCGGGGGGAAACCATAGTTCGGATAGACTACAAAAACGGCGGCATAGGTTCCGGGAGCTGCGGACCCTATACCTTTGAGCCTTATCAAGTGAGGGACAAAAAAATCAGCTATATTTTTGGGATTATGCCTTTTTCCACCGAGGAAATGCCCCCAAAAGAGCGGATAAAACGCATGATTACCGGAACCGCTGAGTAAACCGCAGTCCGCCAAGCTGCTGCTTGGCGGGTTCTGCCGGTACATTCTCTGTTACCGG
>JAITHD010000119.1 GCA_031280155.1 Treponema sp.
ATTTTATCAGTCAGTTTTCTCATAAACACTCCTTTGCGTCCCGATAGACGCGATCCTTAGGTATATAGTACCTGACACAGCGTGTTTTATCCAGTAATTTTTTATTTTTTTCACCTCAAGGCGCAGGGGATAGCGTAAAAACCCCTCTGGTTACGGCAAAAGACACATTCCGGACGCCCTCTGATGCGCTGTTTAACGAGACGAATAGTCCTCTGTATCATTGAGGGATTCAGTCTTTTTCAAAGGTCACCTGTTCTATAAAAAGCTCATTAAAATACGGATCCCCAGAAAGCTGGTATTCTTCAGATGCCGCAACGATGCGGATCAAGGTTTCTTCCGCTTTCCGGTCTAACAGATAGCGTACCGCGCCGCCGAGAGAACTGTTGCCGATAAGCCGGGTCTTAGGCAATAAATTAGGAGGAATAAGCCCGATATTTGTTCCAGCCCTGAAATCAAGATGATATCCAAAACCGCCGGCTATGTAAAGAACCTCGATATCTTCGGATTTCAGCCCTTCATGGTGCAGCAGCGCATAAACCCCGGAACAAATAGCGCTTTTTGCAAGCTGCAATTCCCGAATATCCTTTTGTTCCAGGGTAATATATTCGCCGTCTTGGGTTTTCCCAAGGATAATACCGTTATTTTCTATCGCCGCCTTACTGAACCGGCCTGAACTTTCTATTAAATTCCAGCGAAGCCCTTCTGAAACCGCGTCAACAAGACCGGAACCGCAAATTCCCAGAGCTGGTTTACCCCCAATAGTCGTAACCCGCCACAGTCCGTCTCTAAAAGACGCCCTGGCGATTGCTCCGGAAACACTGCCCATACCCCAGCGAATATTGCCGCCTTCAAAGGCTGGTCCCGCGGCGGCAGCGGCCACAAGCAGTCTGTTCTCGACTTTCAGCGCCATCTCGCCGTTAGTGCCGATGTCCATAAACAATACAGGGTTTTCAGAGTCCTGAATCCGGGTAAATAACAAGCCTGCGGTAATATCAGCGCCGACATACGCGGATATCCCGGGCAGCGCTGTTACTTCGCAGCGGATATCCCCTTGGAATAGTTCTCCGTAACCGCAGCGGATAAAATCCAGTGTAACCGGCGTAAAAGGAAAGCGACCTAAAGCAGCGCAGCTTAAACCAAACAGCAGGTGCAGCATACCGGTATTTGCGGCAACCGCCATAGCCTTTACCGTATCCGGTTTGATCTGGGTCTGGTTCAGTAAAAACGCCGCGCCCTCAGCAATTTGGTCCCGCACGCTTTGAGACATGGCTTCAAGATCCCCGTCGTTTGCCCGTTTGATGCGGCTTATCACATCCGCCCCATACTCCCGCTGCTTATTGACCATGCCCCGCCGGGCAGAAATCTTCCCGGTCCCAAGGTTGACAAGGCATAAAGTAATCGTCGTGGTTCCAATGTCAACAGCGATCCCGTACAAATTTTGGGGTTCTCTGCTGATATAGACGATTTTTTTTCGATACCGTTGGACATATACCTGCTCTTGAGCCTTGCCTTCCGCAGTCAAAGGGGCAAGTTTGGCGGCTTGGGAAAGTTCCTCCAAGGTATGCCCCCGGCCGACGGTTTTTTCAAGCTGACGGATAAAACTTTCCGGTTTTTTTTCAAGTCTGAACACGTCACAGTCCAGATTACCAGGTTCTACAGGAATTGGTTCAAAATCGTCCACAGCGGCAAAAGATGTTTCATCAGAAAAAGGCAGAAATATACGAAGATTTTTGGTTGGAACCAGAATACAGGAAAGCCGCCACCCTTCGTTCAGTTCAGCCGGGGAAAAATATTCGATATCCGGCGGAGCAGGTTCAATCCAGGATTCCAGCAGCCGTACTTTACATTTTCCGCACCTGCCCCGCCCTCCGCAGACCGCTGGAATTCTGAAGCCTTGAGCCTGTAACGCCTCTAACAGACTGACAGAACCCTCATATCCAATGATTTTATGCAGGGTTTCCCCAGTATTGGGGTCTCGGTATACAACCATAATTTCAAATTTTACTCCAAAAGCATACATCTTTCTCTCCTTATTGCAAAAAAGAATATAATACGTTATTATACAGTATGGTTGAGGAGTTATTATCCCGAAAAGGGGCTAAGATTTATTTTATCGGCATCAAGGGAACAGGAATGTGCGCCCTAGCGGAATTATTGCATAACGCTGGGGTTCAGGTCTCTGGTTCTGATGTAGCCGATGTATTTTATACTGATCATATCCTCAAAGAGATGCATATTCCCTATTTTGAATCTTTTGCTTCAGAACATATCTCCGCTAATATAGATTTAGTAATCCATTCAGCAGCCTATTCGGTTGAGACAAATCCGGAAATGGCGGAAGCTAAACAGCGGAATATTCCTATACTGAAGTATACTGACGCGCTGGGAGCTTATTCCGCTGAATTTGACTCTTCCGGCATTGCCGGGGTTCATGGAAAAACCACCACTACCGCAATAGCCGGAACCTTGATCCGGGGAGCAAAACTTCCGGCTCAGATCCTTGCAGGAAGCGGGGTGAGCGTTTTTCGAGGACATTCTACATTGACCCTTGGAAATAAATATTTTGTAGCTGAAACCTGTGAATACCGCCGGCATTTTCTTGCGTTTCATCCCCGGCGTATTGTGCTGACTAGTGTAGAATCGGATCATCAGGACTATTACCCTACCTACGAGTCTATTCGGGAGGCTTTTTTGGAATACTGCCGAAAACTCCCGCCGGAAGGAGAACTCATCTATTGCGCGGATAACCCTGGGGCTGTGGAAGTAGCAGAGACCTTGAAGCAAGAACATCGGAATATTCAGTTTCTGCCTTATGGATTTAAAGCCCAGGGAACATTCAAAATTCAGTCTTATCAGGTTTTACAGGAACGGGTCGTGATA
>JAITHD010000159.1 GCA_031280155.1 Treponema sp.
CCGAAAGAGCCTCGGTTCCTTTGGACGCTCCCAGATACGCGCCGGTTTCATTCACAAGCCCTTCTTCGATACTGCGTAAATGGATAACGATATACTCGCCGGCCCTAACCTCTGCCGGGGGAAATTCAAACACCGGTATCGTCAATCCATTACTGGCAATGAACAGCCGCAACGCGCCGAGATTCCCGGCGCTCAAGGTTTTAATTTCGATAAATTCAGCTTTCGGCTTTGAATATTCAGTGCGCAGCTCAGTAATAACAAAAGCGGGCAGCCTATCGTTCCTCGTCCTAAAAGGAACCAGAACGTTTAAGGTATTTTTGCGCGTATCTTCCACTACAATGTCTGTGGTAACCCGTTCCCCGCACCGCAAATCTTGATTTACATTAACCTGTACCAGAGCGCCCTCATTGATAGATTCAACCGGCATAGGGGGATCAAAACGCAGGGACAGCACCGTTACCGGAACTGAAAATTCAAAATCTATTTCCTTTTCGGAAACGGCTTTGCAGTTCAGAAACACCGGCGCTTCAGCGGTAACGCCGAAAACCTGCTGAAGAGCCGCGGCGGATTCGCCTGCGGCGGAACAGGCGGCGTTCAGTAAACCGGAAAATAAAGCGCTCCAGAGCATAATATAGTTCTTCATATAAACCTCCATCGTTAATACGGCGGCGTCTGAGGGGTCTGCTTTTTGTACAAGGCGCTTTTCTAAAAAAAACGGCTGTAATATACTTTATTTTATGAAATCCTTCAATATTATACGATTAAATCTTTACGCTCCGCTCATTTACCGTAAAGATAATAACCTCATGCCTTTTGAAATGTCCGCCGATTCAGAGGAAAGATTATTCTGTTTCACGATTTCGCCAGACCACTGTCAAAGCATTGAGCCTGACGATGGCCGGTATTTGGGAGACCTTTTATTCAGCGGAACATCTGTTCCCGGATCTTCCCCGGAAGAATGCGAACTGTCCTCTGGAACCTATCTCTTTGTCCAAATCAAAAACATACTCAACCGGAACGATGTTATTAGGACCGCTGTGGAAACACAAAAATACGGACTGGGTGAAGAGCTAGACTTAAAAAGCCGGTTCTATCTCCGATACCTTTTTGAAGAGGGGAAACCAATAACCCAGTTTTTCAGACCGTATATCGCGGCATAGTAGAAAAAACAAAAAATAAATGCTTAGGGTATTGACAAAGGAGGAAG
Source organism: Treponema sp. (assembly GCA_031280155.1). Taxonomy (GTDB): domain Bacteria; phylum Spirochaetota; class Spirochaetia; order Treponematales; family Breznakiellaceae; genus JAITHW01. The sequence continues at coordinate 1,208 of JAITHD010000159.1, forward strand.
CGATTTAGTATTATTAGAAATATCTAACGCGTTCGTAGCTCAGATGGATAGAGCGACGGACTTCGAATCCGTAGGGCGCAGGTTCGAGTCCTGTCGGACGCAGGATAAAAATTCGTGGAATGTGTAGATAGATAGTGCGGTATTATATGGGCCGTTAGCTCAGCTGGTAGAGCAGCAGACTCTTAATCTGCGGGTCGAAGGTTCGATCCCTTCACGGCTCAAAAATAAGGTATTCTTAGATAAAAAATGGCTAAGGGACAGTTTTTAACCCTGTCCCTTGTTCTCTGTATTAGAGTTTGTTTTTCTTTATCCAGTCGATAATTTCATCTGCTTTACCGAAAACCAGACCTGTTACCGTATCGGCGCAGCCATAATAGACAGCTATTCTATTTGTATCTTTATCCGTCAGCGCCGCGCAGGGGAACGTTACATTCGGCACGTCTCCGGCAAGCTCATACAGCTCTCGCGGATTTATGATGTACGGACGGGAGCGGGCAAGCACCTTCCAGGGTTTTTCCAAGTCCAGCAAAGCCCCGCCGAAAGAATAAACAAAGCCGTTACAGCTCGTCAGTACGCCGTGATAGAACAGCAGCCATCCCTCGGCAGTCTCGATAGGACAAGGTCCCGCGCCGATTTTCGTACTCTGCCACGCACTTTCAGAACTGCGGGGCGCCATGACGTGCCGGTGTTTACCCCAATAGATAAGGTCAGGACTTTCAGAATAGAAAATATCTCCAAACTGCGTATGCCCCGCATCGCTGGGACGGCTCAACATCGCGTAATTCGAGCCGATTTTGCGGGGAAACAGCGCTCCATTGCGGTTATAAACCATCATCGGATTTTCCATCTGATAAAACTGTTCAAAGTCAAAGGTATATCCCAGACCGAGACTTGGTCCGTGATACCCGTTGCACCAGATAACGTACCAGCGATCTTCCACAAATACTACTCTCGGATCGTATTTGTATTCTGAATCCGGCAGGTCTGGATCGGTTTTGATAAATTCAATCGGTTTATCCGCGATGGACCAAGAAATGCCGTCCTTGCTTTTTCCCGCATGAATGTTCATACGCCGGGACGTATCGTCACACCGGAACACCCCGGCGAATCCGTCTTTAAACGGAACTACCGCGCTGTTAAAGATACTGTTTGAGTGTATAGTTAAATTCCGGGGAATCACCGGATTTTTAGAATACCGCCACATAATCTCTTTTTCAGGATTACTGGTTTGAGGACGATCTTCCCAGGGAATGTTCGGCAGACTGCCTGCGTTTACCAAAAGACTGCTCATACAAAAACCTCACAAAAATAATGTTTCATTATGATTTTACCGCTCCTGCCAATCCGTTGTAGATATAATTCTGAGCGAATAGGAATAGAATCACTACCGGAATCGTCGCCATAAGCACCGCGGCGCTTACTACTTCAAAAGGCGTTGACAGTCCGGCAAAAAACCGGTACAGCGCCAAGGTCAAGGTTTTTACTCCCCGAATCAAGTACAGATTGGGAATATAAAAATCATTATAAATGCCTATACCCTTGATAACCGCCATAGTAATAATCGCAGGCTTGAGAAGAGGCAGAATTAAACTGAAATAAATCCGAAAATAACTCGCCCCGTCAAGCAGCCCCGCTTCGTCCAGTTCTTTCGGAATGGTGTTAAGCAGATTTATCACAATATAAATATCGACAATTCCCGTGCCGGAATAGAGTAAAATCAACGCGCCTATGGTATTTACTAGATGAAGCCGGTAAATAATCTGAAACACCACAACTTGGGTTGTTACCACCGGAATAAACATGGTCATCAAGAAAAGAAGCATGATGATTTTCTTTGCTTTGAAGTCAAACCGCTGTACTGCAAAAGAAACCATACAGGCAAGATTAACGCTGATAGTTATTGAAACCGCAAGCACCGCTATCGTTGTCATAAGGGAGCTGAATAAATCCCCTACCCGTAGCGCGTAACTGAAGTTGTATCCATTAAGCCAATTCTGGGGCGGTTTAAACACCGGGGTTGACGCAAACTCTATTCCTGTTTTGAAAGCCATAAAGATCAGCGGTACAATCGGAATAATAACAAACGCCGATGCCAGAAGCAAAATTACATATCTGATAACCTGATATACCCGCGATTCAGTTACCATTTACACCTCCTCTTTCACTAAAAGCCGCTGCAATCCTACTGAAGCGACTACGACAAAGAATACCACAATAGACATAGCTGCGGCAAAACCTACGCGGTTATCCGTCATGCTCTGCTGTATTTGAATAACCGGCGTCGCCGTGCCGTTTGCGCCGCCCAGCATAATGTAAGGTATTTCAAAAACCTGAATAGAACCTGAGACGCTCAACAGTACATTGATAAACAACACTTTTTTAATAAAAGGCACTGAAATATGCCAGATTTCGCGCCATTTATTGCACCCGTCAATAGCGGCGGATTCGTAGAGTTCTTCAGGAATAGACTGGAGCGCGCCGAAGAACATGACAAACGCCATACCGTAGTACCGCCATATACTGATAGAAGCAATTGCGGGATTCACGATAGCTAAGTCTTGAAGCCAATTTCTGGTAAAAGACGGCAAACCGATTATATTCAGCAGCGTATTAAAGGTGCCTGAGTTTTGAAAAAACAAGATGAATATAGCGGAAACAATAATACCGTTCAGTAAATACGGAAAAATCAGAATCGCTTTAAAAATATTCAGCCCTTTGAATTTACCGTTTACCAGAATCGCTAACATAAAGGACAGGAGCAGCTGCGGAATAGCTACCAGCATATACCAGAGACAATTTCTGAACAGTAATAGATACTGAGGATCAGAAAAGATACGCTGATAATTACGGAGTCCTATTATTCTGATTCGAGAAACCCCGTCCCAGTTAGTAAAGCTCAAAAAAATATTGAATAAGATAGGAATATAACTAAATACAATAAGCAAAAGCAAGGGAACCGCCAAAAACGTAACAATCACCAGCAGTTTTTGCTTTTCTATGTCTGTATATTTCATAACACATCCTTTGCGAAACGAACTCACAGGTTCAGCCGGAAGCCGCGAATATAACGAATAGTCTTTGTCTATTCGCTCAATTCACGGTTTACATCCCTGTTATTTACGATTAGGGTCATATTTTACGCCCAATAGTTTTACCGCTTCAAGATACGCCGCGTTCTGGCGTTCAACCTGAGCGTTATATGCGGTCCAATCATCGGGTTTAGTAATATCCAGAGAATCAAAAAGAAGCCCTGCCCATTTGTTATCCGCATAGAGATTCGCTTCTTTCAGCACCTCTTCACTGTCGATAGAATTTTGCGTAATCGGCGCTGCTACGAGTTGTTTTACTTCACCAGAACGCACCCTGCTGTCGATAATAGAAAATTGAGCCGGAACTCCGGGTTTCGCGTCTTTGTGGGTCGGGATAACGCCGATTGTTACCAGAAAATCAGTCTGCTTAGAAAGCCATTCGAGAAATTGTTTCGCTTCAGGAATATTTTTAGACGCTTTATTAATAGCGTAGCCTTGAGCGGGGTTAACGCCGATAAATCGCCCCTTACCAAAATCAGGAACCGCGTCGAACTTAATAATACCGGCGTCCTTTCCTGCGGGAACTCTGCTCTTGACCTGCTGAAACACCCAAGAACCGAACAGAAACATCCCTGATTTGCCGTAAGATACCGCATCCATTGCCACGCCGAAATCAGCGTAAATTTCCCGCTCAAAATAGCCTTTAGATTTCCAAATAGTATACATTTTAACGGTTTTACCGATAGCGGTACTATCGCTAAACGGCGCGGATTCATTCATCAGTTTCGGCAGCGTATCCATCTCGCCTCCTACATAATGAGAGAACGGATCAAGGGTGTATAGAGGCCAGTTTTCAACTCGGTGAAGCGAAATCGGATCAACTCCATTTGCTTTTATCTTCCCCAGCATATCTTCAAATTCCGCAATAGTTCCGGGAATTTCATTATACCCCGCAGCCTTGATAACTTCCTCATTGTAAGTAACCGCTTCGCCGTACTCTTTAGCGATTTGCAGGTTATGCACATTGCCGTTGACCTGGGTCATAGCAGACGCTAAATCATGTCCGTACTTATCCGCCCCTTCCTGAGCTGACATAATCGGCGCGGTAAACCGTTCAAATTCGGCTATTGACTGGGTAAAGCCCGTAGTGTACAGATCAAGCCCAGGGTCCCCTACTTGGAGCAGGGACTTGACAACCGCGCCGTCAGAACTGTAGGTTACAAACTCAATTTCAATACCGGTTTCCTGCGTAAATTTCGGGGTTAGATTCTTCAGATGCGCCGTAGCGGGATCGCGATACGTGTTGCCATTCGGGTCTTTTACTTCATCTCCTAAAATCTGCTGGGTTTGATGCGTATATATGACCAGCTTTTTTGCTTTTCCGCTGGTACCGGCGCTTTCTGAAGACCGAGAAGAACTGGAATCAGGTTTACTGCACCCTGTTATAAGGGCAATGACCGCAACGGCTCCTAAAAAAACCGTTAGTTTTACTAATTTCATAATACCTCCTAAATCAGGTACATACCAAGCGATGCACCTATAGCTTATATTTATATGTATATCCTAATTAAGGCAGTATCGTTTTTGTATAGGATATACATGATTCCTATTTTTAAACCATGAAAGACCTGAATAAATAACTATTCTGTTCATGCGCGGCACATTTCAGGTTTCATCGAACTTGGGTTGTTTATTCAAAAGTAATTCCTTTAAGCCCTGGGGATTCTACCGCTTTAATATCGTCATAATACAGCGCTGATTCAACAATCCAAGGATTAGCGCCGCCTTTAGGAACCGTATTAACCCATAACCCAAAACCGGTAATACTATCGCTTTTGAATGTACCGTTCTGTTTGCCCTTAAACAAGCTGAACGGAAGAGTTACAACTTTCGCTTCAGTTGTGGCGGCAAAGTCAGTAAGGAAAATCTCAAAATCCTCACCTCCAGACTTAATCTGAATAACTATCTTTTGTCCTTTGCCGTCAGGCTTAAGCCATACCTGTAAAGCGTTGTACTGAGACCAATCAGCGCGGTACGGCGTAGTAACCCCGGTCCAGCCTTCGCCGCCGATAGTAGAAATTGTGTAGTCAAACTTCATTCCATAAGAACCGGAGCGTTTTTCTATTCCAGTCAAAGAAACCGTGTTTGAACAACCCGCACCGGAATTCGGGGTCCAGGCGTTATGCAGCAACCCGTCGTCGCCGATATACAATTCAAAGTCTTCTACTACATTTGGTTCAATACGAACTGGTTTTTCTCCATAATACAAAGTTAAAACCGACAGCGTTTTTGTTCCTGCTTTTAAGGTGATTGTTCCCGGGCTTCTGCCGAAAGCCGTTATTTGAGCCGGGCTAAGCTGGGCTGAATACCATGTTGCGCCGCCCGGATCTTTTGCCGCCGGCAGGGTAATATCCCCGCCCTTGCCGTTAGAAACCGTAAAGGATACTGAACCTGAAGGATTTTTCACGCTGGCTAGTATTTGTATCCCATCTTTTAAGAAAGCGCCCCCGGCGGGAGCAAGCATATAACCGGTTTCGTCAAAACTTCGTATTTGGGGAACTTCAGTAATTGTATTGAAGTGTGCGCCGTCCGCAAAAACCGATCGGGGATCATTATAAAAATCAATAAAATTATCAACCAGTTTATGCCCTTTGGTTGGGGACGTTTTATACGGCATATAATGATTGGTTCCGCCTGCAAAATCAGCCCATACCAGATAATACCCCATGTTGGAAGCCGAAACCTGCTCCAGCGCCTCGGTAAACCAATCAGGACGCCGTCCGCCGGCAAGAGGAATTCGATTGTCAATGATCTGCATTCCTGTTTCAGAGACCGCCGAAATTTTTCCGTGCTTTTGAGCAACTTGATCAACTAAGGCTATCGTGGATTTAAATAAATCCATCCAGGAATCCTGTTCCTGAGCATTATCGTGATACATATCAAAGGCGATAACATCAATAAACGCGTCTCCCGGATATCGGGATTCATACTGTTCAGCGCTGGAAAAAGGACCATTAGGAGAATACACATAGAGAAAGTTATGCACTCCTTTTATATCCCTAAGATACTCAACAGTATAACGAAACACGTTTTTATACCCTTCTTCAGTTGAACCTGAAGCGCCCCACCAGAACCAGCTTCCATTATTTTCATGAAATGGTCTGAACAGTACCGGAACCCCTTCAGCATCAAGCAGTTTAGCGAAGTCTGCAATCAAATCCAGATACGCGGTAAAAACGTCGTTCAGATCCCCCTTAGGCAGAATACGCCGCATAACGTCGCCGTCTAAATTGCCTACCGTGTAGCCTGAAAAATTCCAAGGGTTTCCGGTTTTGCCTTTGGCTTTAACAGCCTCGAAATTGGGTATATGGCAAGACAAGGTTATAAGCGCTCCTTCTTTTGCCGCATCAATACAAAGCCGGGCAGACCCCTGCACAGGATCGCTGTCATGATTACGCAGCACTCCGGGATATTCATCTCCGACAAAAGAAAGAGAATCAATGCCCACCACGCCGGCGATAGAGCCGGTCATATCTTTGGTGTCTGAATAACTTGATCCTTCATAAAAAGCGCCTCGTTTGTGGTGTACGTCGTTTTGATGACCGAATAACACATATTCTGTTTTGCCCGCCGCCTCAAGATAGGCGTAGAGCCGCGCCGCCGATGCCGAAGCATTAGGGTCAACCAGCGAAACCTGGGGAGCAAGCGGCAGAGAAGGCATCTGGGACGGTTTGCCCGGGGTTTTTGTAATTACCGCATCGTCAGATTCCCCTTTGACGAACCTGATATTATCAATAAACACAGGTCCCGCATAATCAGTGTTGCTGCCGATAATACTGAAGGTCAGCCCTGTAATTTTTGCGGTTGAAGGCGTTGTTTTTATTACCATCTGAATTTTCACTAACCCATTAGAGCGTTTTTCTCCCTCTTGAGGAATAGAAGCGCTGGCTTCCAAGCCTTCTGAGGCAAAAATTTTTGCCTGAAACCCGCCTTTTGTCAAGTGTGCGGGAATATAATAGAAATCAAACCGTAGTTCAGTATACCCGGTAAGATCAAACGGCGGCGCTAGAGCGGTTCTGATTTTCGGTTCGCTCCAGTCGTTCTGGTTTTCTGGAACCGAAAAATCCAGATCAATCCGCATCGCACCGCTGCCGGTTGCGTCCATATCGTGGGAGAGCTGTATATCCCCGGTATACTGCCAGAACTCTCCGGTCGCCGGTTCCCATTCCCGCACCGCTGCGGGAGTATCAAAAGTCCACTCCTTTACACTGTCCCGGGATTTCCCGCTGGTTCCGCAGGAAATAACGCTTGCTCCCAACAAAAGGCTTGTCAAGATTCGTATGATTTTCATAATGTTCCCGTTTTTCTCCTTAACTATAAAAAATAATAAAAAAATTCAAAGATTCTGCTTTTATACAGTACGGCATTATTTACTTAACGCATTAAGTAACAATAGCACGACCCCCTAAGACTTGTCAAATTATTTTTTATAAATTTTTTACTGATTTTTTTATCGTATTCCAAATCTAACAATAGAAATTCAGACGGCGATGCATACAATAATTGAGATGGTAATGCGAAATTTTAGCAAATTAAGTTAAATAGAACCGACAAACGAAATACAGCATATCATATAGACTATAAGAAAAGAGCAGCCGCATACAAGCAGGCAGGACATACCTTTAAGCAGTTGGGGGAAGCGTTTTGAGACGAATTACGTTTAACTCAGCGTCGCTTTTCCGCAAATACAGCGGACATGAAGAAACTTCGCTATCCGTATCTTGTAGGTTTGCAAGTCTGGGCTTTACCAATGCTATTAATTCTTGGGCTCTGCCTTTTCGACGACCTGGATCAAGATGAATTTTTTCTTTAAGAGCCGGTTCCAATAAACGGCTTAACGCTGAATACAGCATTTCCCCGTCAAGACCAGTGAGCAAGATACGATCGGTTTCTGAGGCATATTGAACAAGATATTGTACAATCTTCTGGGGGTCTGCATCGAGGTAAGGAGTAATCCGTTCAGTTCCCCGGTACAAGGCAATGAAAAAACAATGCTGCTTGGCGTCAATAACCGGTATAACCAGACCGGGAAAATTGTATCCGGGAACAGCCATACAATCCAAGGTAGGAACCGTGAGGAGCGGAATTGCTAAGGCAAGACATATTCCTTTAGCCGCGGCGAAACCGACTCTGAGACCTGTAAATGAACCGGGACCTTTCATACAGGCAACTATGTCTAAATCCTCAGGCTGTAAGCCTCCGAGGTTCATAAGCATATCTGTAGCGTCCATGAACAATTCTGAATGACGCTGCCCCGCGTCAATTTCAACATACCAATTTCCTTTTTCAGAAGAAAGCGCAATCGAACAAACCGGCGTTGCCGTATCCAAGGCGAGAATATTCATATTTTTTGACTCCTTATCTGAATATTTCGCTGACCTTGTTCTAATAGTTCAATTTCAACAACTATCGCGTCCTCTGGTATCATAGCGGAAAGCCTTTCGCTCCATTCAATTACTGAGACTCCGGTTCCATAAAGAACCTCTTCACCGCCAATATTGCTGAAATCAGAGTCTCCCTGCAACCGGTACGCGTCTATATGATAGAAAGGCAGCCGCCCCTCATATTCAGAAATGATCGTATAAGTAGGACTGGTCACTTCTTCCTGTACCCCAAGCCCCTGAGCGATCCCTTTTGCAAAATAGGTTTTCCCTACCCCAAGACCTCCCCGCAAAGCGACGACGCTTCCGGGTCCCAGATGCCGAGCAAGCTGTTCCCCTGCGGCAATAGTCTCTTCAGGAGACGAGGAAACAATATTAAAGCGGGAGTTCCCCATTTGCGTCAAGCGTATCAATAGTTGCTTTTAATGCCTTGATGAGAGGCACTAACGGGTAATCAATAGGTTCAGCAATAGTAACGATAATTTCTTTTTGACCAGTAGGCATAGTTTCAATAAAGAAATCAATCCGCCGTTCCACAACCATTTCTAAAAATTCTATAGCAACGATACCAGAAAAAAATCTGCGATAATAAATAGGAACATCTTTTCTTACTATTTCCTTAATTTCAAGTATTCTCATAGCCTCATCACACCTGCTTTACTTAGTTAGGTCATCCATCCCTTATCATTGATGGCGGAATATAATTTTAATAAACGAGGAGCGAGTTCATATTCCGCTAAATCTCCCACCAATACCGCATCCTGCGCCTCATAAGCGGTCAGCAATTCTTTGAGGATAGCGCTGAATGCGTCGATAAAGCTATTAAAGGGAAGCGTATCTACTGATATAGTATCTACTACATATCCTTGTAATCTCAAAAACCGGACGAGCCGAAACAACTTATCCACAATATGGGAAAAAAACTGAACCGTTTCCGCCACTTTGCTGTCTTTACCGGTTTGAATATCTAAAGGAATGTCCTCAAGCCGAACCGCGACATCTGAAATCAGAGCGCTTATATTTTTGAGTTCCGCAAAAGGATCTATCAATTCCCGGATTCGTTCATCAATAATCCGCGTCATATCCCCCGGCGCAAGACCTTCTCCCAATATGGTTTTATGGGCTAATACAAAAATATCAGGGATTTGTTCAGCCAAAAAATGAGCGGTAACGCTTGCTTCCCAACTATCTTTGATATGCCGCTGTTCTTCAAAAGAACCGGTTTCATATATTTTCAGGTCTTCACGGATATTAACCAACGCTTCAAGCGCAAGATCCTGCCAAGAACTGACGGTAATATCTATACTGGTTATATTTTGCAGGTCTTGTTCACAGACTTCGGGCAAAGAAACGGCGTTAATCGTATGTCCATCTATCCGCAAGCCGCTAATGCGGTTTGCCGAACCCTGAAGCCATTCTTCAATACCAGATAACAGATCCCCTACGGTCTTTTCTGATTCTAAAACAATATCTGCCGGCTGTTCATTAATAGATATATCCATAAAATTACCTATTATTATTCTGCTGCTGACTAAACTGGTCAAGAGATGAATTCATCCGTTCCATACGATTATAGGCTCCTTCCATTTGACCGTATTGGCTTTTAAGACTAGCTTCTTTTGCGGCAAGCTGTCTATCCAAAGTTTCTATGCGCCGGTTTTCCTGAGCTATCCGGGAATCAATCGATCCGGTTTTCAGGGCGATAATGCCTCCAATTTCTGTATAAGGTTTGGCAAGACTTTCAAAAGTATAGGCGACTCCTGAATCTATAATCAAATCTCCGTCCGAATCATAACCGAATAGCTGCTGAATCGTAGGTAAATTGGTCTCCAGCGCCGCGTCCAATATTTTTTCATCTATTTCAAGATAACCCCGCAATCTTGCCGGATCATAACCGCTGCCGCCGCTGCCGCGCACGTCGGTCCCGATTCCTATTTGAGCTAACAACGCAACGTCTTGGTCGGTAGAAGTCATATATGGAGTCGTCGCAACCCGCTGTAAGGTAGTTCTAAACTGTCCCAGAATAGAATCTCCCGCAAAAACCCCCAGGCGTTTACGAAGCGCTTCTTGTTCGTCCTCAGAAAGATAGGTTAATTCTTGGATGATCCGATCATCATTACGGATCAGCACATTGATTTCCGCGATGAGACGATTGTAATTTGCTACAAAGGTTATGATAGAATCTTTTATCCCCCCCCGATCCGGCTCTACTTTCAGGGTAATCGGCGTATCCGACTGGGCTTTTGGGTTAATAGTAACTCCCGGAATAAGATCGCTAATCGCATTCGTAGGACGCTTAATCTCAATTCCTTCCATAGTCAGAATCGCGTCCTGAGCCTCAGAAATAGGCTTGAGGGCGGCTACATTTCCCGCTACTACGTCGGGATTCAGAAGCCGAATATTCTGAATAGAAACGTGCCGGTGAGTATTCTGGTTGACCATTTCCAGAGAAACAATGTTTTTGTCCCCTGCAACATCAAAAAGCCGATATTGATAGGAAGAAAACTCAACAGAATCTTTAATCGGCGGAAGGGCCCGATTAGTACCGTCAGAAAAAGTCAGATACAATACATGCATATTATCTATCTGTTTAACAGGTTCAGGTTCTAGCGGCTGGTTAACCGGCGGTTCCAAAGGGGTCCAGGCAGGTATAATTGCCGAAGAGCCAAGGGCTTCATTGGGTGAAGCCCCTTGTTCACTGGATTCGGCTTCACCAGTAGAATCCTCGCTGTTTATAGACTCTTCCGCAACCGTCTTTTCAGAAGGTCCTCCTTCCCCTGTAGCGATTTCAAACTGCAAAAGCATATTTCGGGACAGAGACGCCCCTATATCCAAGGGTATAAACGTAGTTTCTCCCGGCTTAACCTGGACAACATCTTCTAAAAGAGGTATTATAGCGGAATCCGTCATTTCTCCTATAAGACCTGCTTGTACGCCCAGGGTCTCAGCGGCGTCTAAAAAAACAAGCCGATTTTCTTCTCCAGTTTTTTTAGATTCTATAAGCAATGTTTTTTTTCCGGGCTGTACCGCGATAAGACTTGCCCCTACCTTATCTCGACCTCGACGGTTCAAAATATCGGTAAATTCCCTCAAAGAACCGCCTCGGAAGGGAAACGTTAGGGTATCCTGACCCACTACAAACGTATAGGTTCCTTCACTAATTTTAAAAGAATCGTCCAAGGGGTCTGACAAAAATCTATCGGCTCGAGCAATTTGTTTAACCGTAAAGTTATATTCCTGCTCCACTGCTTCCCGATTTGATGTTGCAGATAGGACCGAGGGATCTGAAGAATTAACTACTCGATCATTAAAAGGATTTTGAAAAGAATATAGAAATCGGGCGCTATCCCGAAGCGCTGTAATACGACGCCCTAAATCCTGCCAATAGGTCTTTTGGGCTTGTAAATTTTCTATATTCTTTTCAGAACGTTCTTTAGGAATACGTTCAACCTTCATAAGGTCATCAACGAGTTTATTAGTATCAAACCGGCTTTTCAACCCTGGTACATAAATATCGGACATATTCCCCTGTTTCTTGCCTCTTGAACCTAAAACTGTGCATCAAATAAAATGCCTATAGTTTCCCTAATATGATCTCGGAGCCGGTCCAGTTCTTTAGGAGGCAACTCCTTTATAACTTTATCGGTTTCAGGATCGATTACTTTAACAGTAACTTCTTTGGATTTATGATCCACCTTAAATTTAAACTTTTTATTAAAGGCAAGACTAATCCGTTCAAGATCGGTTACAGTCTTTTTGATATGCGGCAGTTTATTCGGCAGCTCTGAGTTTCCTGCCGGAACGCTTGTGGTTATCTCAGTGTTTTGTTTTGCCTGCCCCTGAACACGCCGTTGACGCTGTTTCCTGGCATCCGGGAGTTCTTGCAAAATAAGGTTATCAACGTTTCCCATGCCGCCCATTTGCATACCCATAATAGTACCCCCTAAAAATTTTAAAAAGTCTTATCTTAATCATAAGACAAAACTCTTGAAAGACAAGCAAAACCCTTTAATTTTTTTTAAAAATAGAAAAGACGGGGAAGGGCGCGATTTTCCCCGTCCATGTTTCAAAAGGCGACGTCCAGATGCCTCTTGAACCGTAAAAACAACGCTAGGATTTTAAAATCCGTCTTAGCCAAGGAGCTGCAACACCGACTGAGTCTGCACATTAGCCTGAGCCAACATAGCATTTCCAGCCTGGGACAAGATCTGGTTCTTTGTAAAGTTGACCATTTCGGTTGCCATATCCGCATCCCGTATCCGAGATTCAGAAGCCTGCAAATTTTCGGCTGCGATAGCAACGCCTTTAGCCGCTTCTTCAAACCGGTTCTGGTATCCGCCTAAATCAGCCCGCTGTTTTGAGACTTTCTGTAAAGCCTGATCCAGCGTCCCGATTGCCGTGTTAGCGGAATCCATAGTGGTCAGATCCAGCACCCCCGGATCTCCCTGTCCCTGAATGAGCGCCGCCGCAGTCATGGTGCCTATATAAACCCGCTTGTTCTGGTCCATATTAGCGCCAACCTGGAACTGCATTCTCAGAGAATCATCGCCTTCTGAGGCGAAACGGCCGGTCATAAGATTCATCCCGTTGAATTGAGCGTGACTCGCAACGCGGTTGATTTCATCAACCAACTGGGAAACTTCAATCTGGATCTGCTGCCGGTCCTCATCGTTATAAATACCGTTGGCAGACTGAACAGACAACTCCCGCAGACGATGGAGAATATCCTGAGTTTCCTGAAGATAACCCTCAGTAGTCTGAATAAAGGATACCCCATTCTGAATATTACGCTCGGCTTGATTCAGCCCCCGCACCTGAGCCCGTAATTTCTCGGAAACCGCAAGTCCTGAGGCATCATCTCCTGCCTTATTGATCCTCTGTCCAGAGCTAAGTTTTGCAATATCTTCCGCAACATTAGCCTGGGTTACACCCAAAGTACGATTAGCATACAGGGCGCTCATATTATGATTAATTATCATTTATAACCCTCCATTGGTTAATAACCTCTTGCTATCCCTAGCCGAGGTCGAACCGCACTATTAGAATTTCCAAAAGCATGTTCGCGCCGCTTCATGGATTTTCTATAGGCAGAACGAATCACCTATTAAACAATACTACTTAATAAGCGATCCGTACTGCCGTACGTTTCACACCAATAAGGATTTATTATCAAAAACAGTCACCTCCAAAAATCTATTCATTATTAAAAAAGATAGCGCATTACAAATAAAAATGCAAGTCTTTTAACTTCTTTTTTTATATTTTTTTTAAATTTTTTTATTATTGTACCGATAAAACTTAGGACTTTAAAAAAATTAAGATTCATGAGGCACAAGGCCCCATGAATCTTGCTTACTTAGTCTGTATTATGCAGGCTTACTACTGGAGAAGCTGTAATACTGACTGAGTCCGCTGGTTAGCCTGAGCAAGCATGGCGTTCCCAGCCTGGGACAGAATCTGATCCCGGGTATAGGTAACCATCTGTTTCGCCATGTCAGTGTCCCGGATCCGGGATTCGGAAGCCTGGAAGTTTTCAGCGCCGATATCCACACCTTTAATGGTGTGTTCGAGCCGGTTCTGATAGCCTCCAAGGTCCGCCCGCTGTTTGCTGACCCGCTTCAGAGCCTCATCCAAGGTTCCAATAGCGCGGTTAGCGTCATCCATGGTATCAAGTTTAATAATGGTTTCATCTTCAGGAACCCGTACTCCCAACCCTTTGGCGGTCATGGTGCCGATGTAAATCTGCTTCCGCTGATCCATATTGGCGCCGATGTGGAACCACATAGAACCGGTAACAGAGTTATCTCCATCTTGACGGGCATAACGACCGGTCAGCATGTTCAAATTATTGAACTGAGCGTGGCTGGCGATGCGGTCGATTTCATCGACCAACTGGGAAACTTCCACCTGAATCTGGAGGCGGTCATCTTCGGTATAGATACCGTTGGCAGACTGAACAGCCAATTCCCGGACCCGGTGCAGGATATCCTGAGTTTCCTGAAGGAAACCTTCAGCGGTCTGGATAAAGGAAATACCGTTAGCGGCATTAGCAGAAGCCTGATTCAAGCCCCGGATCTGGCTCCGAAATTTTTCAGAAACTGCAAGCCCGGAAGCATCATCTCCTGCACGGTTAATGCGAAGCCCAGAAGTCAGCTTCTCCATATTCTTGGTAAGGCTGCCCTGGGTAACTCCAAGAGACCTATCAGCGTACTGGGCGCTCAGGTTGTGGTTGATGATCATGTCATCCTCCTTGATATTTTTCTAAGGCATCCGTGCCCTAGTTTAGTTGCGTTTAAGTATTTTACTCAATAAACCGAATATTTAAACATTGGTTATTTCACCTAGAAAAGCGCAATAATAACTGCTCTTTTCAGTAGAGATACTTAACTATTTATTTTTTCGGTAAGCCTCTGAAAAAACTTAACTATTTTTTTTGATAAATTATGAGGAGATTTTCTACGCTTATAGGCGGTAAGGTCAGAGCATAATATGGTTGGCAAGGTTTGCTTGGATTGTGAAAATCCTCAAAATCATTTGTCAAAACCGCCGTAAAACCTTTTAGAAAAAACCCTTTAGGGCTGGGGATATAAGGCGGCACAGCGGCAAAGAATAGGTTAAAAACCCATTTGACATGTAGGTAAAGATATGATAAGATAAAAGCATGAAAATACAAAGAGCGTTCAAAGTCAGACTCTATCCGACCGAAGTACAGCGGATTTTTCTCAATAAAATCCTCGGATGCCGCCGTTTTTTGTATAATCGTATGTTAGCGGAACGGATTGCAATCTACGAAACAGTGAAAGACAATAGAGAAGCCCTCTATGCCCATAAGTAGGGTCAGACAAAGCACAACAAATCTGGCTCAATTAGGGAACAATCTACCCACGCGGCGTGGGAACGTAACGTCTATGGATATGGAGGCGCTGGCTCTTGGCAACAGGAGTGAAACCGCCGTAGAAATACCCGCTTAGAAAAAAGAAAAAAGAAAAGAGCGGGAAGGAAGTAGAAATCTTGGGGAGCAAGCCTCGCAAGAGACCCAAGCCTCAAGCCCCTGCCTTTAGGCATGGGGTAGCTGACAATTTTCTATATAAAAATTTATAGATACCAACGAAATTTGGAGGAATGTATGGCTGATATTGGCAGTCTCAAGATGAATCCCCCGGCAAACCGGTTCCGGGGAGCGGCGCCGAAGATTGGAATCAGACCCGCTATAGACGGCCGCC
>JAITHD010000162.1 GCA_031280155.1 Treponema sp.
TCCGCTTTTTTTGTTTTTCGTGAATAGTAAAAGTCCGGTGATACCAGACAATACTGTGCTGCCGAGTATCCTCAATACCGCTTTTAGGGCTTTCATAGGCAAAAGGAACCTGAATTAGGGTTCCCTTGGGGAAAGCGTGAAACCAGTTTTCTTTGATGCCCTCATGCTGATCGTCAAAAGAAAAATCCCAAGAACCGTTGAGGTTTTCCCAAGAATCTTGGAGGCGTACAAACTGAGGACGGGGATAATCCTGTTGATATATCATTGATACTCCCATCATACCATCAACTACCCCACGCCGTGTAGGTAGGTCTTTCAACATATTCAGTATACCACAAAGCAGACAGGGAAGTCAAGCATGTTGTCCGTACTCGGTACCTTTAGGACCTGCCGGCATTAGGAGTGGAAAATCCCAGAATGGCGGAAAACTCTGCGGGAGTCAAGAAGTTCAGGGCTTCCTGGGGTCTGCTCTGAAGCGTGCCGATGAGCCGCTCCACAAAGGGCTTCTCCTTGGGCGAGTAAGGGCGTGTCCAGTATTGGGTAACGCCCTGAGAGGCAAGATACGCCTGAGCGTCTTTCATGTTCTCGCTGCCGTTGTCGTTGACCATATTGACCTGTTTTCCGAAACGGGCGGCTGCTTTTTTCATTGCGGCTTTGGCGTTTCCGCTTGGGGAGAGCAGGCGGTATGTATGAGCGTTTCTTTATTGCAGGGGGCAATGGCGCAAACGGCGTAGTGCTTTTGTCCTAAAAGATACACGTGCTTCATGTGGAACTCGATAAGCTGCCTTGCTCCGTGCGGCCTTCAGGCTATAGGGCTTTCTCTGGCGTTTATGGGCTGTTTTGGCGGCTTTTGAGCGCTTTTTGCGCCCTTTCGTGTCCCCTCTGAAAAACAGTTTCTCCCCCGCTATCAGCCTTCCCAGCGTGAATACGAGGGAACTTCCGCCGCGCCATGTTCCGCAACAGAATAGAATCTAACCTATCCCCTTTTCGTTCTTTTCGTTTGATGTTATACTTGATAAACGGGAAGGAGAATAGATGTCCCATTGTGTTGTACCGTCGGCGGAAGCCATATTAGACAGGGAATTTCAGGTTTTGGATAAAGGCTTTATCCGGCTGATTGATTATTTAGGGGGAGATGAGCGGGTAGTGCAGGCTGCGCGGGTATCCTATAGTTTGGGAACTAAGAGTTATCGGGAGGACGCAGGGCTTATTGATTACTTGCTCAGAAATCGTCATACTTCGCCTTTTGAACAGGTAGTTATGACTTTTCATGTGAAACTCCCAATTTTTGCAGCCCGTCAGTGGGTTCGGCACCGGACCGCTCGGCTTAACGAGATTTCCGGTCGCTATTCAGTAATGAAAGAAGATTTTTATGTCCCGCAGCCTGAAAATGTCGCGTTCCAAAGTACGGATAATAAGCAGGCTCGATCCAGCCAGCGGCTTGAACCGGAAAATGCTGAAGCGGTTCGTTCCTGTTTGGCTGAGGGACAAAAACAGGCGTACCAGGGGTATACCAATCTTATTGAACAGGGAATCGCCCGGGAGCTTGCCCGGATTAATCTGCCGCTTTCACTCTATACCGAGCTGTACTGGCAGATTGATTTGCACAATCTGTTCCATTTTTTGGAACTCCGGCTCCACCCTCACGCCCAGAAGGAAATCCGCTGTTATGCGGAAACATTGCTGACTATTACTAAGCATATAGCCCCTCGGTGCGTCGAATCTTTTGAGCGGCATATTTTGGAAGGAGTCAGCTTATCAAGAGAAGAGGTTGAGGAACTCCGCCGGCGGCTTGGCAAAAGCGGCGCCCCTGAACTTGACAAGAAAGAGCTGGAGCGGCTTGAAGAAAAATTAGGGTTAAACCTATAACGCATTGTTTATCAGGTTAAAATAGCGTATAGTAATCTGATATATCTTAAATTAACATGGAGCGTATATGAAATTTACATGTGAACGAAGTGTTCTGCTTAAAGAAATCGCCATAGCTCAGGAAATCATTTCATCTAAGAATGCTATTTCGATACTGTCCAATATTTATATTGAAGCTGATAATGATACCTTGAGTATTAAGGCGACTGATCTAAAGGTGAATTTTGAGACTAAAGTACCGGTAACGGTCATAGAATCCGGGTCGGCTACGGTATTTGGGGATAAATTTTTAGGAATCCTCAATGCCATTCCTGATGGGGAGCTTGAATTCGAGCAAAGCGATGCCAAGATAACCATTAGACCTACCGCCAAAAAGGTCAGATTCCAGCTTAAAAGCATTGTTTCTGAGAAATTTCCGGAATTTCCAACGCCGAATCTGGATCGGCTCTTCGAGATGCCGGTTAAAAGTTTCAAGGATATGATCCAGCAAACCTTATTCGCGGTTTCCGACGATGAGACTCGGTATTATATGACCGGCGTATTCTTTGAAAAAAAGGGAGACAGCCTCATTATGGTCGCCACTGACGGTCGGCGGCTTGCATATATCAAAAAAGAAGCGGGACCTGAGATTCAGGAATTTCCGGGCATCATTATTCCCCCGAAGATTCTTCACATTATTATGAGACGGGCTGGTGACGAAGGGCTGATAACGATTGCTGTTACCGAAAAGATTCTCTATGTCCGGTTTGGTTCGTACAACTTGTCGTCAGTGCTGATTGACGGGACCTTCCCTAATTACAATCGGGTTATTCCTGAAAGTCAGAGCTATTCCTTCTCGGTGAGCCGGACCGAAATGCTTGACGCTTTGAAGCGGGTCTCTATCTTGGTGGAACAGAAGTCTCATCGGGTATATCTGGGAATTGCCCCAGGAACCTTGTCGATTTATTCAGAAGAAAGCGATATTGGAACCGCCGCAGAAGAAATACCCTGTAAGTACGAGGGGGAAGAGGTAGCCATTGCTTTGAACTATCGGTATATTGAAGAACCTTTCAAGGTGATAGACGATAAAGAGGTGAGCATCCATTTTACCGATATCAATAAGGCAATAACCATTAACCCTGAACCGGAAAGAGATTTCTTTCATATCGTAATGCCTATGCAGCCCTAATAAAAGGCAGAGGGTGAAAGCGGCGAGGCTTTTACCCTCTGGCGTTTGGAGCAATGTTTTTTTCGACCTTGCAAACTTTATCATTCCGTAATCTTGCTGACGTTGAAGTAGACACCCAAGGGAAGGATATTTTTCTGGTAGGTGAAAATGGACAAGGTAAGACCAATTTTTTGGAAGCGGTTTATTTTTGTTCTTACGCTTCGTCGTTTCGGGGAGCGTCGGATAATGAGCTGGTTCATACTGGTGAAAAAGCCTGTTTCGCGGCGGCTCATTTTACCGGTTCTCTCTATGATCGGGTATTAATCAAGTTTGAAAACGGCAGAAAAACCGTATATCTTGATGGGAAACGGGTGGAGGATCGCCGAGAACTGCTCTCGGTAGTTCCCTGTATTGTATTTTGCCATGAGGACATGGAATTTGTAGCCGGCACTCCTGAACGGCGGCGCTGGTTTTTTGACCAGAATCAAAGTCTCTACGATCCGGTATACCTTGATGATTTGCGGAAATATCGGCAGCTTTTGAAAAGCCGTAATGTGTTCTTGAAGAAAGCCAAGACCATGACCGTCGATGCCGCCACCCATTCCATGCTGGACGCTTTAGACCCTCAGATTGCCCGTTACGGTTTGTCGCTTATGGAAAAACGCCTTGAAGCGGCGGAGTGTTTTTCCGCAACCTTCGGCTCTCTTTATGAAGAAGTTTCCGGCATCGATCGCATAGGCGTCAAGTACGGTTCTTCTTGGAAAAATATGACCCTTGAAGGGATCATTGACTTTTTGGGGGAACATCGGGAAGGGGACATCGCTTCAGGTCTTACCCTTACAGGACCGCATCGGGATAGGTATATTTTTAATCGGGAGGGCGTTGAATTTTCAGGCAAAGCTTCCACTGGACAGCGGCGGTTGCTTGCATTAATTTTACGGGTCGCCCAAGCTCAACGTTTTTCTGAGATAACTGGTAAGTATCCGGTGCTGTTGCTGGACGACGTATTGCTCGAACTAGACCCGGAAAAACGTCGAAAATTCCTCGCTATTATGCCCAAATACGATCAGGCTTTTTATACTTTTCTCCCGGAAGAACCTTTTGAGCGGTATCGCAAAGCCGATACGCTTGTGTATTATGTGAACAACGGCGCAATACACAGAGAATAAGTTAAGTTTTGCAGATTAACTTATTGAACGGGCGAGCCTGAAACCGACTGTAGAGCTTCGTCCTGTTGGGGTACTATAGCTTCGATTCGCGGAACGCAGATTTCGGCTGAAGTTAGTCCAGCATCCGCCTCGAAACACGCGGTTTGAGCCTGCGGCTGGTCCTGCCGGATCTGTTTGAGCTTCAGATACATAATCACCGTACCAATCCCAACACCATTCCCATACGTTTCCGTGCATATCGTATAAGTCCCAAGGATTCGGCGCAAAACTCCCTACCGGCGCTGTTTCCTTGTAGCCGTCATAGATAGGAACCGTAGGCCAGTTAGCATATTTCTCTTTGGCGGTCAAATCCGCTACATTTGCATTGCCTTTTAATGAATTTTCATCATCTCCAGTGTTAAAACGTGTTGTAGTTCCCCCGCGACAGGCGTATTCCCACTCCGCTTCTGTGGGCAGCCGATATCCGTTAGCGCTCTGATTCCAGGTTATGTTAGTTCCTTTTATGACATAAGCGGGAGTCAGTCCCTCTAATTCGCTCCGCTTGTTGCAGTATTCTATTGCCTCATACCAGTTTATATGTTCTACCGGCAGATTCAACCCTTTAAAATGGCTCGGATTTGTCTTTACCACCGCTTCATATTCTTTCTGGGTTACTTCATAGTTTCCCATGTAAAAAGAACGGATTGTTACTTGATGCGGCGTTTCATTATCAAATCTCCCAACTTCGGATGCCGGGCTTCCCATAGTAAAAGTTCCGCCTTCAATATACGCAAAACCGTCAATCTCTATAGGTCCCTGTATTTTTTCCAGTTTATCTGAGGCTTCCGATATTGGGGAGGATTGCCCTCCTGCGGAAACGCAGTTTAAAAACCCGAATACAATGGATAATAATAACAAAACCCCGCCATAGTTTCTCATAAACAATCCTTTGCTATCTTAGCAAGCATATAATCAAAGCAAGAATTTATTTTTTTTACAAACAACTATTTTCTTAATTATAATAAAATTAGCTTTGAATAAAAGAGACTTAGGCGTTCTTTTCTCGGCGGTTCAAAAGATTGACATATACCATTAGCAGGGAGAGGACTCGAACCTCTGACCTCCGGGTTATGAGCCCGACGAGCTGCCATCTGCTCTACCCTGCGTTGATATTTTTAATATACAAATAGTACGAGAAATAGTCAAGCGGTTGAGTATGGTTTATTTAAAATTTTTGTGTTTGAGGTTCATCATACCTTGCGGATCACCTCCAAGAGATTTTTTAGAAAAAATGGCGCATAACTCTATAACAACTTTTGTCTATTTATAAAAAAGAACCTAGTCCATACTGACGGATAAAACGTACTAACAAGAGCAGGATACTGCCGGCTATAATAAAAGGAATATGAAATGCTTTTGTTCGAGTGACGGTTCCTGAACGAACTATAGTCATTTCACTTGAATCAATACGGGAAAAAGCATGGGCAAAAGCATCAGCCGAGGGCGCTCCAATATAGTACCCTTCCCCTTTCCGAGCTATTGCTTTGAGGTTTTCTGAATCAAACCGAGAATCAAAAGTTCCAAACCGTCGTACTTTGGTAAACGGGTCTAGGTAATCAATAGGAACTTCTCCGCCGCTTCCTACTCCGATAATCCATAGAGAAACCCCGAGTTTCGGCAAAACCTCAGCCCCAGTCTCAGGGTGTATAGCGCCGGCGTTATTTTCCCCGTCAGTGATAAGCACCACTGCCTTGCGGGGAGCGTCGGAATCCTTGAGATGAAGCCCTGCAATCGCCAGTCCCATACCCAAGGCGGTTCCGTCTCCTAATTCGCCAATACGCAAGGTTTCAAGCCGCATAAAGAGACTCTGCCGATCGATTGTAGGAGGCAGAAGCAAAGCCGCGTCGTTTCCTACGCCGATCAGCCCTATAGCGTCGGATGGTCGATTTACCGCAAAATCATGAACCAAATTCCGGGCAAGAACAAACCGGCTCTGATTTCCCATATCCAAGGCTGCCATACTGGGGCTTATATCGAGTACAAAAAGAATATCCGCACCGCGATTGAGCCATACTGTTTCAGAAGATATAAAAAAAGGACCTGCCCCCCCAATAAAAAGGAGAAAGGCTCCAATAAATTCAAAGGCGTATACGATTCTGACCGCCGCAGTTATGCTCCCAGGAGGCTTAAAAGCAATGCCCCCAGGAGGTCCTAACGGAATAAACGCCTCTCTAGCGTTTTTGAAATAAGGAGAAATCAACAGAACCAGCAGAACTGCAATTCCTCCCATAACCAGCAGAACAGGATGTTCAAACCATATATTCATGCGGCGCCTCTTATGGAATTTTTTTCAGCTTGATTCAGGGCGTTAATAAATCGCTGGATTCCGTTTAGAATACTCAGCAGCTCTTCTGAAGCGATACGAGTTCCGCTGAAACGCAGGGTGTCACAACGGCGGAAAATATCGCAGAGAAAAGCGCCGGACAATACAGGCTGACCCGCTGATTCCAGTTCAGCCGTAATCAGGGACGATATATGCATAAATTCGCTCGCCGTCATAGCATGACAATGCATTCCAGTGAAAACGCTCAGAAAAGTTCTGAATTCAAGGGATAAACGGGTAAGTATTTCTTCGGTTTTGAGTCCTCCTGATTTATGCTCTGAAATATCCTTTTCTAAACTTTGCAATACCTTTTCCATAAATCTAAGAAGCCGGCGCCGCTGAAATCTATTCCGCCAATCTTTAAACCTGTCCCTCCCCCAGAATCGCAGTCCAAGCCCCAGCAAGAGCATAAGAAAAATCGTCCCAGTAGTGCCGTATATCAGCAGCGCCGTACCCGGAACCGTTAAAGGAGGAATCAAAGGAGAAAGCACTAACGCATCCCCTGTAAGAATTGAGGCAATAGGTATGGTGACGCTGCTGGGGAGAACCAAGTCAGCGCCTCCAGAAGGGATGCTCAAAGCAGGCAGGACTAAGGAACCCGGGGCAAATCCAGTAAAATCAATGATGATTCGCACCGTTTCATTCCGGCGTTCTACTTCAATCCTATGGATAAGGATATCCCTGGTTGAGGGAAGTTCTTCAGGTTTACTGAGAACAACCGGTTCAATCTTGGGAAAGTCCATGCCCAAGGGTATTACTAAACGAGCCTTGTCTCCTACAAAAACCGTTTGGGGTATAAGATAAGGAGTATCAATCCCTCTGTCCAGGTCCTGAGCATCACTGAAGCGTATCGAGACTATAAAAGATAGTATAAGGAAAGAGATTTTTTTCAAAGCCGCTTAGGTCCCCCGCGTCCTCCAAAGAAATGAATAAGCGCTGACGGAACATCAGCGTCGGTAGCTATATCCAGAAAAGCCCCTCCCAGACGGCGGCAGATTCCCTGCCACGCGCTGAGTCTGTCCCGATGCCACTCAGACCAAGCAGACCGAAACGAAGAAAATCCTGTAGGACCTAAGCGTTTGACCCCTGTTTCAGGGTCTTCCATAGAGATAAGTCCTAGATTAATCATAGCAATACTCAAAGCATCCCGAACTCTGATGGCAATAACGTCATGTTTCCGGCAAAGGTCTCCTAATTCTTGTTCCCAATTAACGCTCAGGAAATCAGAAATCACTACTACAAGACTGCGGCGTTTGAGAAGCCTTCCCTGTCCAACAAGCGCAGCCCCAAGATTGCTCCCTTTTCTCACAGGCTCAATCGAGAGCGCAGCGCTGATCATCGCCATAATATGGGATCTGCTTTTTCGGGGCGGAAAAACTTTAATAATATCTTGATCAAAAAACAATATTCCTATCCGTTGCCCCGCCCGTTCCGCGGAAAACGCAATTAATCCGGCTGAAAGGAGGGCTTGATCAAAAGGAGTTACTGAACCGCTGCCGCAATACATAGATGCGGAACAGTCCAATACTATAGAAACCGTCATTTCTCGTTCTTCCCGGTACATTTTTACATAAGGAGTTCCGAAACGGGCGCTCACATTCCAATCAATAGAACGAATATCGTCGCCCCGTTCATAATGCCGTACTTCGTCAGCCTCGATGCCCTGCCCTTTGAACACAGACCGAAAATCTCCGGAAAGCAAACTCTCCGCTAAGGTCCCGGCGATAAGAGGAAACGTCGTGATTTTCTGTAAAAGCTCATAACGATCCATAACATCTAGGTTTTCCCGCTAACCTCGCCGCTTGCTTTCAAACTACATGGTCTCCAAAAAAGGAATACAGATAAGTTCCAAAGCCTCCCGAAGTACTCGAAGCGCTCCTTGAGCAAGACAAAGCCGAGAGACCGCAAGGTCTGGATTTTCAGCTCTCAGAATTGGACAGTCGTGATAGAATCGGCTAAAACCCTTGGACAACTCATACAGATAACCTGCCACAAGAGACGGATCCATTGCAGCCGCGGCATTAGCTACAAGAGATGGATAAGATTCTAAGGTTTTAAGCAATTCCCATTCAGCATCGGATGTAAGCAGTTCCGGTTTAAACGCGCCTGTTGAAAGGTCTCCTTCGTTACGCTGAGAATCTTTACGCAGCAGCGACGAAATCCGAGCGCCCATATATTGAAGATAGGGACCGGTATTTCCATTAAATGAAAGAGACTCCTGGGGATTAAAAAGCATATCCCGAACCGGGGATACTTGGATCAGATAATAGTGAAGCGCCCCTAAAGCGATCTTTTCCGCTGTAGCTTCGGGGTCTCCTACCGCGTTTTCCCGTTCTTTCCGCTGGATTTCTTTGAACGCCAAGGCTTTGAGACTATCTAAAAGAGCGTCTGCGTCTACTACAGTTCCTTCTCGGCTTTTCATCTTGCCGTCCCGCAGATTTACCATGCCGTAAGAAAGATGATAGAGATTTTTTGCCCACCCAAAACCTAATTTATCCAAAATCGTAAAGAGTACCTTGAAATGGTATTGCTGTTCAGACCCTACCACATAAACCAGATGATCAAAGGGCCAATCTTGCTGACGGTAAATCGCGGTACCTATATCTTGCGTGATATAAAGGGATGTCCCGTCTTTGCGAAGCAGTACCTTCTTATCAAGCTGCTCTTCTGTTAAGTCAATCCAAACAGAGCCGTCTTCCGCTCTATGAAAAATCCCCTGTTCAAGCGCCTTCAATATCTCGTTTTTTCCTTTGAGATACGTTTCGCTTTCAAAGTAATATTGATCAAAGGATATCCCAGTACGCCGATAGGTTTCCTTCATGCCTTCCAGTGTCCAGTGATTCATCCGCTTCCATAGCGCTATTGTTTCAGTATCTCCAGCTTCCCATTTTCGCAGCATTTCTTGAGCCCCTTCTTCAGCTTTAGGGCTTTCCTGAGTCATCTGAGAAAATTTTACATACCAATTCCCCACAAAATGATCGCTTTTGATCCCCTCAGACTCAGGGGTTTTTCCTTCTCCGTGTTCCCGATACGCAAGCATAGATTTACAAATATGAATCCCCCGATCGTTGATGATACAAACCTTCTGTACTTCCGCGCCGCAGGCTTTGAGGATACGGGAGATGCTTTCTCCCAATACATCGTTGCGGAGATGCCCCAAATGAAGAGGCTTATTCGTGTTGGGACTGGAAAACTCCACCATAATCCGGGACCCTTTCAAGGTTTCAGGTCTGCAATAGGGGGTATGCTCGTCAAGCAGCTTCTCAAGCACTTCGGCAGCCGCTTTTCCCCGATTAAGCCGTACATTCACATAAGGACCTTCCGCAGTGAACGTACCCTCTGCGGAATTCCGTTTCTCTTCCGCCAGCTTTGCCGCGACCCCCTGGGCTATGCAGGGCGGTCCTTTTTTAAGGACCTTCGCAAAACTGAACATAGGAAACCCAAGATCCCCCATTTCCAGTTTGGGAGGAATTTCTACAATTATTTGAGCGGTTTCAATTAATCCGGTATTACCGGATTCGAGTAAAAGTTTATTTAAAGCCCCGGCAATCCGTATCTTCCAAGGCTCTTTAAAATCAACCATCCTTGACCTCTTCTTTGCGTAAACAACAGCACCCTACGCCTTATTTCATATTTTATCTATCACGTCAGTTATACCGAGAATCCTTAAATTAAGGGTATCTTAAATTAAATATTCCTCAAATTTATCTTTGAAAAGTCTTACTTTATAATTAGTATAATCCATTGGAGCTATTTTATTTAATAGATGGATTTATGTCAAGAAAGCATTTTTCACTTTTTTATTTTCACTCCTCTGGAACCACATCCATTAATTCTTCTTCTGATGTTTCTCCCTCGGTTTCCTCTCTCTCATCATCTTCCCAAACATACGTTCCCTCTATACCAGAAGAAAATCCCCAGGTTCGTTCCCGGACATTTGCGGAAAAGCCTAAACCAAAAAAATTCGTTCCGTCAGAGCGGTGCATATTTACCTGTTCGTGTTCTCCAGCAGAAAGCTGTTTCTCTTTATCCTCCCAATCAAGCCCTCCAGTCTCAATGGTGATATCTTCAGAATCAACCTCAAGCCGTACGCCGTCTCTCATACGGATATTTCCTGAATCAAGCGCTACTGAAGCAGTTCCGGCGCGACCTACAGCGTTTATATCTTCTCCATGATGCTCAAACTGCTCAAAAGAAAAGTTTTTCAGTTCCATTGTTTGCCGTTTTTCGTAGCGCTCCGCAGTTTCCGCAGTAAACCGTACCAGGGGATCCCCGTCCCGAACCCGAACATATTCGACATCTCTCATAACAATATCAGGTAAATCCTGATTTTCCAATTCTTGTTCCCCATAATTAAAGGAACAATTAATGGAAATCAGCGAAATACCCAGTATAAAAACAATACAGACTTTTTTCATAGTTTGCTTTAGGTCAGCCCAGAGCCGCCATATCCGTAGACGTTACGTTCCCACGCCGCGTGGGTAGGTCTTTCAACATACTCATTATCACCTAGTCTTTGCCTAAATGTCAAAGGGGTTTTTCTATAAGGTTTTACGGCGGTTTCGATAAAGTAATCTATCCCTCTTGTATATATGTTTGAGACTGCTTTCTATCCCGTACCGCAGCAATAAAATCTCGGAATAGAGGATTTGCCGCTGTGGGCTTAGATTTGAATTCTGGATGAAACTGTACGCCTACGCCCCAGGGATGATCCGTCCATTCTACCGCCTCTACAAGACTGCCGTCAGGAGTTACGCCGCTGATACGCAGTCCTGATTTAATCATTTCCTCACGGTAAGCATTGGAAAATTCATAGCGGTGCCGATGCCGTTCAAAGATATGGGCTTTTTGATATGCAGCAAAAAGATGGGTTCCCGATTCGGCTACGGATTCGCTTTTTCCCAAACGCATGGTGCCGCCGTACTCTTTGATCCCTATCTGCTCTTCTAACAGGCTGATCACCGGATGTTCCGTATTTTTATTGAATTCAGTAGAATCCGCATCTTCCCAATCTAAGACGTTTCTTCCCCAGTCAATAACCATGATTTGCATACCGAGACAGATGCCGAAATAGGGAACTTTATGGGTTCGGGCCCAGGCCGACGATTTAATCATACCCTCAACGCCGCGCTGACCAAAACCTCCGGGTACAAGAATACCGTCAACTCCCCCTCCGACTGCGCCGGAACCCAGAATACCGTCAGGATTTTCAGATTCCTCAATCCGGGAGGAATCGATTTTGACCAGTTCCACTTCAACCCCGCCGGCAAGTCCTGCATGGAACAGCGCTTCATACACTGATTTATAGGAATCATGAAGGTCCATATATTTACCCACGATGCCGATGCGGACATTGCCTTTTCGAGAAGAGAATTGTTTCATCATAGTATACCAGGGTTTGAGATCCGCATGGCGGCTTTCAACTCCTATTTTTTTCAATACTACTTGATCCAATTTCTGTTCGAAAAAAATGAGGGGAATTTCATAAATTGTGCTGCTTATATCGTAAGAAGTAAACACCGACTCAGGGTCTACATTAGTAAACAGCGCAATTTTCCGACGGATACTTTCATCCAGCATAACCGGCGCCCGACAGATAAGTATATCCGGCTGAATTCCCTGTTCCTGCATGGACTTGACCGAATGTTGAGTCGGCTTAGTCTTGAGTTCCCCTCCGGCAACTTGCGGGATAAGCGTAAGATGAACTGAAAGCGCGTTTATCTTGCCGTGTTCATGGATAATCTGCCGGGCTGCTTCTAAAAAGGGTACTGACTCGATATCCCCTACTGTACCGCCGATTTCTACAATGACCACATCCATATCAGAATCAGCTATCGCCCTAATACGCCGCTTAATCTCGTCGGTAATATGGGGAATAACCTGTACACAACGCCCCAAATATTCACCTTTCCGTTCTTTGCGGATCACCGATTCATAAACTTGCCCAGTGGTAATAGAATTATCCTGGGATAAGCGTCCATTTGTGAAGCGGGCATAGTTTCCTAAATCCAAATCTGTTTCCGCTCCATCATCGGTCACATATACTTCCCCATGCTGATAAGGACTCATGGTTCCTGCATCAACATTAATATAAGGATCGCACTTAACCATACCTACATTAAGTCCTCGTCCTTCCAGCAAAGCGCCTAACGAAGAAGCCGCTACGCCTTTACCTAAACTCGAACATACGCCGCCTGAGACAAAAATAAATTTGTTCATGTGAAGATATTATCCTGATACAAGATAGATAAAGCAAGAGGGCAAATAGAAAAAAACATAATTCATGTTTTATCTTGTCCGCTGTACCTTCTGCTGTGGAATAGAGGTTGGAAAACTATACATCCACCGTCCAGCGCCGTTTCCAGCGCTGGACGGTGGATGTATCATAAAATGTCGTTAGAGGTTAGAGAGACAGGTTTATCGAGCGTTAAACCGAGTTAAGGCGTTATTATAAATCTCAACAGCCCGATTAATCCTCATTTGTTTAACGGTATTCACAAAAGCATCATAGTTGTTGAAACTCTCTGAACCTAGAATAAATTTCCATACCATTTCATTGGTATATGTGTTAATCTCATTCATAATACGGGCAAACTCCCCGCTTTCCTCTGGAGTCGGCGTAAGGGGCGGCAATTTATGAGCGAGGATTACCGCATTAGGCATCCATAGATTTGCAGCCTCTACTTGTTCAGGATAGGTGAGATACTGTTCAAGATAGCGTCGATCCTGAATCATGGGACCGAAATATGCCGATCGAGCATAGGTAGCCATCATCTGTCCCTTGCTCTTTTCCCTGGGAGGATTCATTATTGCAGTCGAATAGGTGGGATACCCATTTACCATCGTATAACTCTCCCCTTGAACCCCGAAGTTGAAAAGCAAATTTCCTGCTTCTCCATAGCCGTAATCCAATAATCGCGCCGCGGCTTCGATATTCTTACAAGCGGTAGTGATAGCGACGCCGTTATTGGCGTAAGGAAGGTCTGTACGTCCTATTGTACGTTGAGCGCCTCCACGAAGTACCGGATAGGGAGCGCCAGTCAAGGCAAAAGACGGATTAGTCGCTTTGCCTGAAGTTATCCAGTTGCCCATACCGCTGGCGAGCCACCCGATAGAAGCGCCGGAAGCCCCGCTTGTTACCTTTGCCGTAACCTGTGCGCCAGTAAGACTTACGATATCCGGATCAAAGAGACCTTCTTTATACCACTGGGATATAGTTATAAGATAATCCTTAAAAGACGGTTCAATCATGCCATAGTGAACTTTTTTATCATCTCCCACATAGAAACTCGGCGTAAGATTATAGGCATAGGCAAAAACAGATTCACCGCTCAACAGGTAAGCTCCTTCAAGAGACAACGGCGAAGCAACGCCTTTTTTCTGTTTGAATTCGGTTAACACCATGTACCACTCATCAATAGTGGCAGGAACCTTGAGACCCAGTTCATCCAGCCAATCCTTACGGATCACCGCCCCAAATGAATTAAGAAGGTATGTATCACCTCGGATGAAGGGAAACGTATAATAACTGCCATTATCGGTCTTAATCTGTTTGTCAATATCAGGATGGGACCGGAGATAAGCTTTTAAGTTAGGGCAGTACCGATCAATAATATCATTCAGTTTCATAATAACCCCATCAGCAATAGCTTTTTCAGGACCTCCGGGATAATTAAGCCAATTATATTCCATAATATCTGGATATTCACCGCTGGCAATAATTAAATTAAACTGTTCGCTTTCAGCTCCCTGGACTGGATGCAAATACTTGACCACCGTATTGGTTTTTGCCGCTAACTCTTTAGCAAAAGGCGTTTCCCCTAAGTTAGCAAACGTAGCCGATACATTCGGATTAAGGCTCACCCAATAGGAAAGATTGTTCCCGCTGCCGGAACTAGTTGCTGCTCCCTGTCGCCCATTAGCAAAAATATTGGAAGCGCCAACAACAAGCAAAAAGCTCATCATTACCAAAATAGCTCTTTGTTTCATCTAATTCTCCTGATAATAGTTTTAAAAAAAGAAGAGCCTGGCGGCTACCTACTTTCCCGCCCTTGAGGGGCAGTATCATCGGCGTTGGAGGGCTTGACTTCCGTGTTCGGAAAGGGAACGGGTATATCACCTCCACCATTAT
>JAITHD010000163.1 GCA_031280155.1 Treponema sp.
GGGATCGTTTTTCTGAAAATGAAAACCGCCGGAACCGGGGATGAACCTCCCCGCGGCGGCGTTCAGGAAAACAGCCCGGAACCTATTGAAAAGGGTTAAATCAGGGTTACATTAAGGAAGAATGTAAGACTCCAAACAAGCCCCAATAGTTCACCCATGCTCGGTCCATATCGTTTCAAATTCCGCGTTATATTGTTCTGCCACGGTTCTGGAAGTTATGACTACTAGATTTTCATTGTTGTTTACCGTAGCGTTGGTTGTCCAGTTATACGAACCAGTAATCACAATCCGACTGTCAATGACCGCAAACTTGTTATGCATTGACCCGTAGCCCGGATGCGTAACCCGTATCAAGGGAATTCCCTTTTCTTCTAGGTATTCGTCTTTTGAATACGCCGGTTCCGCTTGATCCGCATCAGTTATTACCCGCACCGCAACGCCCCGCTGGTACGCCGCGATAACCGCATCGGCAATGGCAAGTCTATTGAATGAATATACCGCAATATTCAGCTCTTGAACAGCGGTATTGATAAGGGCAATGACCTTTTCATCACAAGGGTCTTTTGGACTGAAATAGACTTGGACATCCTCAGGATCCTTTTCAACAACGCCGTTCTCGCAGCCAAGGACAAGAACCAGTGTACATATAACCAAAATTTTAGCCCGTATAGAGCTCAAATTGTACATAGATAGGTTATCCATAATAAACCTCCGCTACAAATAATGAGTTATATTTATTTTATAATGCAAGTCAGTGGGTTTATCAAGTGTTATCAACAGACAGCTCCCCGACATAAGACGAGAAAGAAGCGCACCGCACAAAACGGATTCTTCACGCCTTATGCCGGAATTCGTCAAGCGCCGTAAACAACAGTTGTTGCCCTCTATCTGCTCATCAGCGCCGAATTAAATTGAAACCATATCTTTACCTAAAAAATAAAGCAGTATAATTCGCAAGAGTTTTGAATAATACAACTAAAACTGTTGTCTTTTTGTACTATTCAGTACCAGACAAACATTCTTTTTTTTAAAAAAAATAAAAAAAAATATTTGATAAGCAAGTATTTTTATGGTACGATAAAAATGCGCCTTGATAGGCGCTATTGACCTTAAAAAATCACTTGTTTGAGGAGGAGTGTTTTTGAATTGGTACAAAAAAATAATAGATTTGATCTGCGGGGTCCTTGAAATTATCGGCGCGGTAATGGTCTCACTGATGATACTAATCATCTTCTATCATGTGATCATGCGTTATTTTTTCAATATGGCTCCAAGCTGGACTGAAGAGGCGGCGCGGCAGTTAATGATCTGTTTCTGTTTTATCGCCATGATGCTGGGGGTGAAAGAAAAAATCCATATTGCGCTGACTATTTTTGTGGATCACCTGCCTCGGAATATTGTCTTTGTAATTGAACTCATCAATAAAATCTTGATTCTTGCTTTCGGCATTCTGATGGGGTGCTTTTCTATTCCGTACGTTACCCAGCTTATGAAAAACCGGCTGCCGGCTACCAATATGCCTGTAGGGTTCCAGTATCTGATTCCAGTGGTTATCGGTATTCTGATAGGACTGATCGTGTTTGAACAGATTATATTGCAGATACGTTTCGGTACTGACGAAGAACTGAAAAAGGACGGGTCCCAACCAAAGGAGGCGGTATGACCACTGATCCGATAGGCATCTTTATCTTAATCGGTTTGTTTATCATTTTTGTTCTAATGAAAATGCCGATTGCCTTTTCTCTGGGAATTGCATCTTTTGCGTCAGCCCTCTATATGGGTATTTCCTTAGGAACCATTACCCAGCGTATGGTAAAAGGCGTGGATTCGTTTTCTCTGTTGGCGATTCCTTTTTTTATCCTAGCCGGTGAAATTATGGGCGCCGGGGGTATTTCAGATAGGCTTATTAAACTGGCGGATCTCCTGATTGGACGAATGAGGGGCGGTCTTGCTATGGTCAATATCTTATCCAGTATGTTTTTCGGAGGCATTTCCGGTTCCGCTGTGGCGGACACCTCTTCTATCGGTGCAATGATGATACCGATGATGAAGAAAAAAGGTTATGATGCGGATTATTCGGTCTGCGTTACGATCTCCAGCGCCTGCGAAGGTATTCTGATTCCTCCGAGCCATAACATGATCATTTATGCCGCCGCAGTAGGAGGACTTTCAGTCGGAAAGCTGTTTATGGCAGGACTCGTGCCTGGAGTGCTGCTTACCTTTGCGCTCATGGTGGTAAGTTACATCATCGCGATACGGAAAAATTATCCGAAAGGCGATACCTACACCTTTAAAGAAGGCGTAAAAATCATTGTTGACAGTATTTTAGGGATTTTTACCGCAGTATTGATTATTGGCGGCGTGTTCACCGGTATTTTTACCGCTATTGAATCTGCGGCGGTAGCCTGCGTCTGGGCTTTTATCGTAACCTTCTTTGTGTATCGTGAAATCAAACTTTCCTCATTCTGGGGGATTCTGAAAAGAACGCTCCGAACTTTGGCTATGGTTATGGCGGTTATTGCCGCGTCCCAAGCCTTCGGCTATATGATGACGGTGCTGCGGATTCCTTCACTCATCACCAATGCGCTTTTCACGGTTACTAACAATAAAATTGTACTGCTCCTGCTTATCAACCTATCCCTAATGGCTCTGGGCTGCATGATGGATATGGCGCCTTTAATTCTGATTACCGCGCCGATTCTGCTGCCTGTTGTAACCTCCCCGGCTATCGGCATGGATCCGATTCAGTTCGGCATTATGATGATGCTTAACTTATCAGTAGGCTTGCTGACGCCGCCGGTGGGGACGGTTCTGTTTGTGGGCAGTTCTATAGCGGGAATCAAAATAGAGCAGACCGCTAAAGCCATGATGCCCTTTTATATTACTATGTTGGTTGTTTTGATGCTGCTTACTTTTGTACCGGCTTTTTCAATGACCATTCCTAACATCATGTTTGGGAAATAGTTTTTCAGTATATTGTATTAAGGAGTGAATAATGATGAAACATACTATTTGTATCACCGTCTTAGCGGCGGTTTTAGGGTTGTCCTTGTCAGTTTGTTCAAAACAAGGTTCCCCTGACAGCGGCAGCAGTTCTCAGGGAACCGCGCCTCGAACCAAAGCCAGAACCTTCCGTTTAGCCGATAACCATCCAGACGGGTATCCTACGGTTTTGGGAGACCTCAAATTCGCCGAACTGGTGAAAGAGCGGAGTAACGGCGCTATTCTCATCGAAGTCTACAATAATGCGGTCCTGGGAGATGAGCGTACCGCGATTGAGCAGACCCAAATGGGAGACATTCAGTTTATTCGGGTCGGCACCAATCCTTTGGCATCCATTAATACTAAGATGAACGTATTGTCCATGCCGTTTTTGTATCGGGATACGGAACACGCCTTTAAGGTACTCGACGGTCCTATAGGTGAGGAGTTTCTGACTTCTATGATCGACAATAATCTTTTAGGATTATGCTGGTTTGACGCTGGAGTTCGTAATTTTTACAACGCTAAAGTAGAGATCAAAACCCCGGAGGATATGAAAGGGCTTAAAATCCGCGTACAGGAAACCGCGCTGATGATGGACTTGGTGAAAGCCTTAGGCGCTTCGCCTACACCGATGGCGTATGAAGAAATTTATGCCGGCATCCAGAACGGCATCATCGACGGCGCTGAAAACAACTGGCCCAGCTATATGACCCAATCCCATAATGAAGTGGCAAAATATTATGTTGTTGACGGACATACCAGAGCGCCGGAAATGATTTTGGTCAACACCCAAGTTTGGGAAAAATTCAGCAAAGATGAACAAACCCTCATTAAACAAGCGGCTTTGGAAGCGGCTGAATACCAGCGCCAAGAGTGGCTTCGGCAAGAATCAGATTACGAGGAGCAGGCTCTTGCTAAAGGCGCGGTGGTGACCAAACTGACCTCGGAACAACATCAGCTTTTTCAAGATGCGGTAGCCGGCATTTACGCCCAGCCTGGATATAACTCGTACGCCGAGCTTATTAAACAGATACAAGAGACCCGGTAAAGTCATTCTTTAGGTATCCAAAGCCTCTAAAATTATTTTTTAGAGGCTTTATTTTATTTTTTTAATTTTTTTAAGGTAAGAAAAAAACAAGAAAAACCAAAACGCCCCATAACAGGGTAGCTGACGTACCTCAAAAATTGACTTTGGTAATTCCCTCTACGGTATAGGAGATTTTCTCATTATTGATGGAGAAATCAAAGGCTTCTCCAAGGGTTTTGTTGAGAATAGTTCCGCCAAAGGGGGAAAGGTACGAAATAACTCGGTTTTCAGGGTCTGATTCCCAGGGTCCAAGAATGGTGTATTCTTCCTGCTTGCCGGCGGCGCTGTTTAACAGCGTAACCTTTGTGCCAAAGGATACGCGGCTTATGTTCACGGTCTGCGGATCAAAGAGCTGGGCCCGTTCAATTTCATCCTTCAGTTTTGCAACGGTTGCGTTGAGAATTTCTTGTTTTTCCTTTGCCGCCTTATACTCGGCGTTCTCCCGCAGGTCTCCCAGAGACAGAGCAAAGGCGATTTCCTTTGAATTGGCAGGCACTTCTTCTTCCATAATACGGGCTAACTGGCGCTGTTTCTCTTCGTACTTTGCGGCAGTAACCATAAGTCCTCGAGTGACAACCGTTTTTTCCACATCTCCAAAGAATTTGAAATCCGGGTATTTTTCCAGAATACGATTCCGCAGCTTAAACTTGTCCGCAGGATCAAGGTCTTTCACGTCATTAATGAACGTATAGAACCGGATAATCGTATCATGATCCGCGCTGTCAATGTAAGTATTCAAAAGCCCGTCTTTGAACAGTATCGTATAAACCTGCTTATTGACTTTCCGGTTTTCCGACGTATCCCGATGGTTTTCTATTTCCCGGTAGGAAATATCCAGAATGTGGATCAGCGTAATAAGCTGCTTCTCAAAGGTAATATCCGCTTTTCGATACCAGGGTTCTTCTCGGCTGTTCTTAAAAAGCCATACCACTGCTTCCCGATAATCCCGGTAATTCTCAAAACAGTGGATAGTCATAGAGACTAATTTTTGCTCATGGGTTTCGTTTTTGAGATTGAGAATAATCGAATTCGTCAAAGCATAGGGAAAGAGCTTCACATACACATCCGCCCAGCCGGGTATAAAGAGCTTAATATGGTTAAGCAGTTCTTCCCGCAGTCTTGGGTCTTTGAGATTGGAAAACACCCCAGGTATATCCTCGATAGCCTCAAAAAGCTCAAGGAAATTGAGTTCCGGTTCAGGTCCCAGATGGGGGTACTGGCCTATCAAGTCTTTTACCAGCAGATAAGACGCGACAATCTGCTCGTTTACCTGACTGTAAGACCTGAGATATCCGGTAAAATAGGCGAACATTTCAGTAAAATATTCCGAATCAAGCTCCACGTCCTTTTGAGAGACATAATTTCTCAGGGTAACAACCCGATCAAAGAAATGCCGTTGAGCCTTGAACTCGTTGAAGAGCTTTTCTTCGATACTGATAGGACGCTCCCGAACCGTGAAAATATCAATATTTTCAGGACTCACCCCAAAAGAAGGGTCTGACTTGAGAATCTCTCTGGCTTTGGAACTCCAGGTCGTCCATTCACCGGCTGAAAGCACCGCCGGCACAAACTCCGCCTTGATCCGTTTAAGGTCGCAGGAATTACTGAAGCTCTTGATTACGATCTTTAAAGCCCACGCGTAATCGGCTTTGATCCGTTCATAGAGTTTTTCTTTCTTCCAAGTCGCTTTCAACACCCAGATATGATCTTTCGTGAGAGTTTGCAGGGCATTAACCGCCATTTTAAGAGACATCTCATGGGCGCGGCGTTTAGCGAAATCAATGATAATATCGTCCCCTTGAACTTCGGCGATCCGTCCAACCCCCCAAGTACGATGATACACAAAGTTTCCCTTATCAAACACAATATGCTTCTCAAAGTCGGTGATGGCATCATGAATATTCCGCCAGTTTTGAATCAGATTACAGACTCGGATATACTCTTCCAGTTGGCTGTGGTATGCGTATTTTGCCCTAAAACATTCGATAATCTCTCTCCGAGCCTGTCCGTCTTTTTCGTCATACTGAAGCATGATCTTGAGCAGACTTATAGCGGTATCTATATCGCCTTGTTTCTTACAGACCTCGCACAGGTCCTGCAAGAGGGCTACAGCTTTTTCCTCACTGATATTCTTAGCGATTTTTTTCTCAAGATGAAGAAAGAAATCAATGTCTTCCGGGCAATATTCCAGCAGTTTTTCCCAGATTTCCTTAACATTGGTAAAGGTCTGTTTGTTAATATACCGGTGGAGCGCTTTCTTGTAATACTCAATAGCGCCTTCAAGGTCCCCGGCTTTCTCAAAATGCTCTGCCAAGGCTTTGGTGATATCCGTTTCTTCCAGATCAACCCGGACCAAGCGTTTCCAGACTTCATAGACGGCTTCTTCTTCATGATCGTTTTTATAACATTCCGCCAAAGTACGGAGCGCAAATTTAGATTCCCCGCAATCCAGAATCCGCTCGCAAAGATACCGGACAATGTTCCATTTATGGTTGTCTACAAAGATGGTAACAAGATTCATCAACGCCGAATCATCAATAATCCGGCGTGAAAGGGCGATCATTCCAGAAAGATACAGGGCAATGATGCTGTTCTTGGTATGGATCAGATGTTCATCGCAGGTTTTCTTTAACTCGTCAGCTACGGATCGGTCTTCCATAGCTTCTTTCAGGATCAGATCCAGTTCCTTAAACTGGTTTGTTGAATAATTACTGAGGGTGGCGCGGGTCCACTTTTCCTCATTCAGTCGTTCCTGTACATTTTTCAGGAGAGTTTCAGACATCTTATAACTCCTCGCCCTAAGGCACTTAAATCAATCATTAATTCCGATACCGTTCATATATAACCGGATCAATGACTTTAATTTTCAGCATAGTCTCTTCAACCTGACTAGGGTCTTCCCGAGTGTTTTCATAATGATCAATGAGCCAGAAATACCGGTTGATAAGCCGGGGCTTCAGCAGGTCTTCCTGAAACGGATTATTACGGATTTCTGTTTCCAAGGTAAAAATAGACTGCTTCAATCTGGTCAATTCCACAGGTTTTAGTTCCCGTTTTACTGAAAAAACCCCTAAAAGACACCCATAAATAGGCAGCCATTCCGCCAGTACGGAACCTTCATAGCCCAATTCCCGTACCCAATCCCGAAGCCGTTTGATCATTTCCGATTCCATAGACCGCAGATCGATCCCTTGGGGATCCAAAAAGAAGGCTTCCCGAAACAGGACTTTAGCCGCTTTGGTCTCTTCCAGCAAAGCGTAAACGTCCGCCAGTTCCGACAGGGTTTCCCCATCTTCCCGTTTGAACCGGATCGCCTGCTCTAAGTATTTCAAGGACAGCTCATAATTGCCGGCTCCCTTATAACAGCGTCCTACCTGCAACAGTATCCCCGGATCATGCTGATTTACCCCATCTCCCAGTACATCCTGAAAAGACTGAAGCGCGGTAGAAAAAACAAACCGCCGAAGCGCATACTGACAAGGGTCGAAGTCTTCTCCAATACGGTCCAGAAATATATAATAAGATTTCCATTGAGAAAGGATAAACCCTCCCCGATCATAGGGATTATGGAACTCTGGAAGCCGCTTAATCTTGTCAAGCCACCAGTTAAGGCACTTCAAGGCATGGATCACTTCTGGATGCTCAAAATCTATTGCAAGAGCTTCTTCCAATAGTTTTGCAGCCGCGGCTGCGTCAGAGGCTTTTAAGCTGTCGTAGGCTTTTTGTATAAGCCCTTGTACTGATGTACTCATATCTTGAAAGTTTTATACGATCTGATTAGATATAGCATCCGAATAGATACGATAATTCTGTATTATACCAATTTAGCGATGTTTTGCAAGAGGGTTTACAAGCAAGAACAGGGCATCCGCATTAAAAAAAGGCTCCGGGAAAAAGAAAATGGGACGAAAGGAAGGGATGAAGGGAGATCAGCCATGATGTATGACCCAGCCTCTCAATTACCAGAAGCGCCGTAAAAGCTCCCTAAGGGGAGTTTTTGCGAAAACCAAGCTATTATCCTCCTGGCATTATCGTTGAAGTAAGAATCCCCCGCCTTTAGGCATGAGGAGCTGTCAAAATCCGCTGTTTCTGCCTGCCTATTTTACCATATTAAGGACGGTCTGTAGTTCCGGGTCCTGGGTAAAATAATATTCTTGCAGTTCCTGTTGAGTCAAACCTACCAGTTCATGACTCATATAATGGATCCACTGTTCTTCACCATGTATGGACAAGTCGTGTCTGCGGCACCAGTAATCAGGCTGAATAGGGAGCTGTTCAGGTTTATCATAAAAATACTTATAATCATGAACCGCCACCTTAAAATCCTGCCTTGGTATCCCTCTTTCAAGGATTATATCCGCCAAATAGTTAATAGTTCGACCAGTATCAAAGATATCATCCACCAGCAGCACTTTATCCCCTACCCGCAAATATTCAGGCGCATAGGTCCAGCCTTCAACCATGATATTTTCGGACTGTCTAACGCCGGTATAAGAGCGAGCCACCACTGCGGCGTAATATACAGGACGTCCGCCGCTGCGGAGTATCTTAAAATACTCGCTTATCACATTCCCGATATACGCCCCTCCTCGGAGGGATACATAGATCACGTCTGGGGTAAATCCATCTTGGTAAATCTGACGGGCTAGTTTCAAGGCGTTATTCCGCACCACATCGTAGGATAAAAATTCCTTTTTCATGTTTTTATTATACTCATAACAGATCAGTACGCCAAGTCTAAAGACTTAGGGGGTGATTTATCAGCTCCTTTGTTTTTTTCAATGACAAGTTCCGATATGTTCCTGTGATGTAACACTTGAAGATTTTGGATTTTTTTGGTATCATTTAAAGCATGAAGGGGTTGTATCGTGGATAAAGATAACGATATTGCTTGGGATCCCGCATTTTTTCAAGC
>JAITHD010000124.1 GCA_031280155.1 Treponema sp.
TACTTTCATTATCACATATCTTTGCCTAAATGTCAAATGGGTTTTCAACCTATTCTTTGCCGCTGTGCCGCCTTATATCCCCAGCCCTAAAGGGCGGGGTTTTACGGCGGTTTTGATAAGAAAAAAAGAA
Source organism: Treponema sp. (assembly GCA_031280155.1). Taxonomy (GTDB): domain Bacteria; phylum Spirochaetota; class Spirochaetia; order Treponematales; family Breznakiellaceae; genus JAITHW01. The sequence goes on from JAITHD010000124.1 coordinate 131, forward strand.
AGATACTAAGGACTGAGGAATAATATGCGATTATTATCACTATTAGCCGTATTATATCTAATACTAATAGGGGGGGTAAGCATATAATTACTAAATAAACGCACCTAACACCTCTTATACAGTCTTGCCGTTTCTTAACAGCGCTTGATAAAAAATATACTGCAAAGTAAAAAAATTGTCAGCTATTTTTAAACAATTTTTTTAAAAAAAATCACAGAATACTTCTTGTATTTCTATGTATTATCATATATAATACATTTTCTGGTATAATTAATATATTGTTGCGGTTTTTCTCTCTTCCCTTTTCCTTTAATTATTGTTATAATATTTTTTACTAATATTAAGGATCAGTAATGGGACAAACGTTTACCAGTGCAAAGGAACATTTTGCCAACGCCTTGGACTTTATCATTAACACCGTACACATTGGGCTGTGGGATGTTCATGTGCCTACTGGGAAAGCTATATTTAGTAGGGAATTTGAAAAACTTCTTGGTTATGAGGAAGGGGAACTGCCTGGAATGCTGGATTCTTGGGAAAAAGCCGTATATCCAAAAGACCTTCGGGTTGTCCAGCAACAGATAGAACTGTATCTGGAAGGAAAAATACTGACTTTTGAAACCCAGTACCGAATGGTCCAAAAAGATGGAACCGTCATCTGGGTTAAAGATATGGGGGCGGTCACTGAACAGGACGAACAGGGAAAACCTTTATGGTTTGCCGGCTCAATTCAGGATATAAGCGCCCTGAAAAAAAACGAAGAAACCCTGAGAATGAAAAATGAGCAGCTTAACCTTGTAACCCGAATGTCCGGTCTTGTCTTGTGGGATTATGACGCAACCCGAGGATATATCCAGTATGACGATGAATATTATGTTATGACCGGTTACAATAAAGAAGAAATAAGCGGAACCAGAGCGGGCTGGCATAAGGTAGTCCATCCAAAGGATATCTCCCGGATATTGACATTGACCGAGCAAATTTTAGCCGGAAACATAGACGCTTTTGCTGAAGAAATCCAATTCCGCTGTAAAGACGGACAGTATATCTGGCTTCTGGAAACCGGACGGGCTGTGGCGTGGCAGGAAGATGGAAAGCCGACCAAGGTAATCGGCGGGTTCCTCAATATTGATAAACTCAAACGCGCCGAAGAGCAGCTGCAGGAAGCCCTCAAGCAGAACGAACAGTACAATCAGCAGCTCAAGATAGAAGTTAAAAACGCGATTAACAATTTAGAAAAATCCCGGCGCCTCAGTCAGGTCTTGTTTGATGCGAATCCTTATATCAATGTAATCCTTAACGATCAAGGACGTCCTCTGGATTGTAATCCTATGGCGATTCAATACTTTGGTTTTTCCTCTAAAGAAGAGACCTTAGAAAATCTGATGTCCTTGATTAATAATTCGATTCCTGAATTTCAGCCTGACGGAAGGCGTTCTTTTTCTATGGCCGAGCGGATGGAATACGCCATACGGTATGGGTATTACGATTTTGAGACTGAACTTATCTTGAACGGCAAGCAAAGACCCTTACGGATAATTCTCAAACGGATAGATTATCAAGATTCTTTTGCGATTGCGGCGTATTTGCTGGATCTGCGCTCCCTATGGGAAGCAAAGAATGAGCTGATACGTCAAGATCGAATATTGCGGATCATGAATGACAGCGCTACTCGGCTTCTTGCGTCGGAGGTAGAAACCTTTGACGAGACGGTTTTAGAATCCCTGAAGGCTATCGGCAAAAGCGTTGAGGCAGACCGGATGTATATTTGGGAAAATTTTACTGAACACGGCAAACTCTACTGCCGGCAGATTTATGAATGGTCTGAAACCAACGTAGAATCTCAGATTGGTAAAGATTTTACCTTGCGCCTCAATTACGACGATATACCGAATTGGCGGGATACGCTGAAACAAAATAAAACGATTAATACCTTTGTTCAGGACTACTTTGAGCCTGAACAGACGATATTGGCAAACCAGCACATCAAATCTGTACTGGCTCTTCCGATTTTTTTCAAAGAACGGTTTTGGGGCTTTGTCGGCTTTGACGATTGTAAAAAAGAGCGCCGTTTTTCTTCCAGCGACGAACATCTCCTTCATTCTGGATGTTTTCTCATTGTATCAGCCATACTGCGGCGCAATATTACGGATCATCTTATCCGGGCCCGGGAAGAAGCCTTGGCGAGTACCAGAGCGAAAAGCGAATTTCTTTCCCGAATGAGCCATGAAATCCGTACCCCTATGAACGCTATTATCGGGATGACTACCATAGCCCGCAAAAGCGGGGAACTCTCTAAGATGCAGCATTGTCTTGAAAAGATAGATAACGCCTCCCGGCAGCTCATGGGACTGCTCAACGATATTCTGGATATGTCTAAGATAGAAGCGAATAAGTTTGAAATTATTGATAAAGAATTCAATTTTGAAACAATGATTCAGGATGTAGTCAATGTGATTCAAGTAAAGGTAGAGGAAAAAAAACAGCAATTTATCGTAGATTTCGATGATATCTTTACCCGCAATGTGATCAGCGATGAACTGCGGATTTTTCAAGTCATGCTTAATCTGCTGAGTAATGCGGTAAAGTTTACTCCTGATCAGGGGACGATAATCCTGAGAGTCCGGAGGAAAGATTTAAACCCTGAACACGCACAGCTTCAAGTAGAAATCAGAGATACCGGAATAGGCATTTCCCCAGAACAGCAGCGCCGACTTTTTACTTCTTTTGAGCAGGCTGACGGCAGTATTACCCGCAAATTCGGCGGAACCGGCTTAGGGCTTGCGCTCTGCAAGAAAATAATCGACCTCATGGGCGGCAAAATATGGATAGAAAGCGAGTTAGGCAAGGGAGCGTCCTTCTTTTTCACTATTGATATAGTTTGGGGCGGCGCGTGTTGGGAAAAACCAGAATCCTCTAAATTCCATCGGAATTTCCCGATTCTCGTTATTGACGATAGTGAAGACGTACTGGAATATTTCAAAAATATTCTCGGCAGTTTTTCCATGACTTGTGAAACCGCGAACAGCGGAGCTGCGGGAATAGGGTTGTTAAAAGCCGGCATGACGGATCATCCATATCATATCGTATTTCTTGACTGGAGAATGCCCGGGGAGAACGGTATTGAAATAGCCAAAAAAATCAGATCCCTTGCCGGCTCGGATATAGCAATCGTGCTGATGTCCGTTGTGGACTGGTCTGAGATTGAAGCCCAGACAAAAGCCGGTTCTTTGTGGATCAACCAATTCCTTGCCAAGCCTATCATGCCTTCGACGTTATATAACACGATTGTCAGGCTTTCGGATCACACCTTTGTTACTGAGAGTCATAACCTTGAAATACCCCAGCTCAATCTGGAGGGAAAATCGATTCTGGTAGTGGAAGATATTGAGATTAACCGGGAAATTATCGGCAGTATTCTTGAAGATACAGGGGTAGCTATTGATTATGCGGTAAACGGGCTTATTGCGATAGAAACGTTCCGTCAGCATGGAGATCGATATGATGTAATCCTCATGGACGTACAGATGCCTGAAATGGACGGACTTGACGCGACTCGGCATATCCGCAGGCTAAACGTTCCCTGGGCTGGAAGGATCCCAATTATCGCTATGACCGCCAACGCGTTCAACGAAGATGTAGAACAGTGTCTTGGAGCAGGCATGAACGATCATATTGCCAAACCCATCGACGTGGCGGCGTTTTTAAAGACTATCGCAAAATATGTATAAAAAAAGGACTTGTGCAGGCGGATTTTTAGTATATTATTAAAATTATGATAAAAGCGATTACGGCTTGCACCGCTGAAATTGACGATGTTGATACAGCGGTATTGGAGATTCTTACTCAGCTTAATACGCCTCAGAGTCTTTGCGCCCATTCGGTTGGTTTTATCTCTTGTTATAGTGAATTTATTGAAACCGGCGTTATCAAAGCAATATGTAAGGCTCTGCCTTTTGATGTAATAGGCTGTACCACCGCGGGCAACGCTATCCCAAAAGCTATAGGAGAAATGCTGTGCTGCCTCATAGTGCTTACCAGCAATGATCTGCTGTTTGCTTCTGGGGTTTCCGGCTCTCTTGCGGAAGTCCAAGAGGGTCCCCTTGCCGAGGCGTATCAGCAGACCCGAGCTAAACTGCCGGGAGAACCGGCATTGATGTTCGCGTTTACACCGATGATGCGTCAGGTGACCAGTGAGATTCTGGTAGAAATTCTGAATACGATAAACCCTAAACTCCCTATTTTCGGCGCTCAAGCAGTGGATTATATTGATATTACTGAATTTAAAGATAGTTATACCCTGTTCAATGGTGAAGAACAGCGGGAAGCGGTAGCTTTTACCTTAGTCTATGGAGAACTCCAGCCGTCTTTTTTTGTTACTTCACTTTCAAACGTCAATATTCAAAAACAGAAAGCGACTATTACTAAATCAGAAGGAAATTGCGTCATGGAAGTCAACCAGATGCCTTTAATGACGTATCTGGAAAAACTTGGTATGCTGGGGCTAAGTCAGGGTACTAATCTTTCTTTTCCTTTTATGGTTGACTATCAAGACGGCATCCAGCCGCCGGTGCCGCGGGCTATGTATTCTATAACGTCTGAAGGGTATGTGCTGTTCAGCGGACGTATGCCTGTAGGCGCAACCCTTGCGGTAGGAGACATGGATTACGCTGACGTGCTGCATACCACATCGGAAGTTTTAAATAAAGTTATGAATAAAAAAAGTTCCTGCATACTGCTGTTTTCATGTCTCATGCGGTATATTGTGCTTGGGGTCGATACTACTGCGGAGATGCAATTAGTTTGTTCTACTATTGGCAAGGGGAAATCGTATCATTTTGCTTATACCGGCGGTGAATTGTGTCCGGTATACAATGAGGAGGGAGGGCTTGTCAATCGTTTTCATAATTGCAGTTTCATTGTTTGCGTATTATAGGAGAAATCCATGCCTGACGAGGTGAACCAGAGCGAGACTAATGAACAAGAAAAACTAAAGGCATTACAGAAAGAGGTAAAAAAACTCACCAGGCAGTTGGAACTGCTTCAACGGATTCTGGAACGGAATAAAGCTATTACCGCGGCAAAGGCTCAGGTAAGTACGGTTCTCATGGTAGAGCGGGCAAGACAGAACACTTATATGAATATGGTTTTGTCGAATAGTCCAGATATTATCATGCTCTTTGATGCTGAAGGACGTTTTGTATACTGTGCGGATATTTTTCTTAAAATCGCTGGCATCGATAATTTTGCGTTTATCAGCGGACGGTATTACAGCGAAGTTCTGGAGCGCTTCACCAAACCTGATGTGCTTGATGAAATCGGCGCGGCCTTCCGTAAAGCCATTCTTGACAAAGAATCTATTGTTATTAAGGAGATCATTGATATAGCCGGAGACGGGAAAGGGCGGAACTATGAGATTCACTTTACCCCTATGTTCGACGATCATGCGTTTCTTGAGGGAGCTTTTGTACTTTTCCATGACATGACTGAGGTGTTAAGCGCCAAGAAACATGCTGAACAGGCGAGTCAAGCGAAATCGAGCTTTCTCGCTAATATGTCCCATGAAATCCGGACTCCTCTTAATGCGATTATCGGTATGACAACGCTGGCAAAGGAAACCCATGACGTAGCGCGTAAAGATTACTGTCTCCAAAAAATTGAAAACGCTTCAACCCATTTGCTTGGGGTGATCAATGATATTCTGGATATGTCCAAAATCGAAGCCGACAAATTTGAACTGTCTTATACCCACTTTGATTTTAGAAAAATGCTCCAGCGGGTTATCAATGTATTTGATTTTCGGCTGGATGAGAAAAAACAGCGGCTTATCATCAAGACTGACGAAGCCATACCGCAGCTTATTGTTTCTGATGAACAGCGGCTTGCTCAGGTTATCACTAATCTATTGAGTAACGCTATTAAGTTTACCCCTAATGAAGGGATCATTACGATTGAGTCTCAGAAACGCACTGAAATCAATGGACTGTATACTTTTGAAATCAAGGTAACAGATACAGGGATCGGCTTGTCTCCAGAGCAGCAGCGTAAACTTTTTCATTCTTTTGAACAAGTAGACAGCAGCGTCGCCCGCAAGTACGGCGGAACCGGTCTTGGGCTTGCGATTTCCAAAGCCATTGTCGAGATGATGCATGGAACTATCCGCATTGAATCACAAGCCGGTCAGGGTTCGTCTTTTATCTTCACCATACAGGCGGAACAGGGGGACAGCGCTGTTCCGGCAATGGACGCCGACGCTAATCCTAAACGTTCCAGATCGGAACTAGTGAACCAGTTTGCGGGACGGCATATTCTCTTGGCGGAAGATATTGAGATCAACCGTGAGATCGTTACTTCCATCCTTGAATCTACCAATCTTATCATAGATGAAGCGGAAAACGGGAAAACCGCCTATGAATTATTCATAGCTGATCCTACCGCGTATGATCTGATCCTTATGGATATACATATGCCTGAAATGGACGGCTATGAATCTACGAGACAAATCCGTTCTTCTAAACATCCCTGGGGACAGTCAATTCCTATCATTGCGATGACCGCTAATGTGTTTCGGGAAGATTTAGAGCGCTGTAAAGCCGCAGGCATGACCAGTCATCTAGGGAAACCCCTGAATTTTGACGATCTTTTCATTACGCTGAAAAAATATCTAAAACCGTCCACGGATCACACAAACTATTCATGTTAATCCGCGGATGGTATTTGATTCGACGAACCCTTTTACTCTTTGATATTGTATTTTCTGCGGAACCGTTCAATCCGTCCTGCGGTGTCAACCAGCTTCTGTTTGCCGGTAAAAAACGGATGACACGCTGAACAAATCTCAATCTTAATGTCCCTGGCGGTTGAGTGGGTCTCGATAACATTCCCGCATGCACAAGTTATCTTCGTCAATTCATATTTGGGATGAATCTTTTCTTTCATTTAGGATATCCTCCAATTTGTATCATTATAAGATTATATGAAAAATGCCTCAATCTGTACCGGCGAGACCGGCATTCATAGATTTAAGGAATGATTCATTGTTCTTACTTTTCTTCATCCTGTCAATCAGGAGTTCAATGATCTCGATATCTTCCATCGGATTGATGACCTTTCTCAGAATCCACAGGCGCTGCATTTCTTCGTCTGTAAGAAGCAGCTCTTCCTTTCGAGTGCCGGATTTCTTGATACTTATAGCCGGGAAAAGCCGCCGATCTGAAAGCCGCCGATCCAGATTGACTTCCATGTTGCCGGTGCCTTTGAATTCTTCAAAGATAACCTCGTCCATACGGCTTCCATTCTCAATTAATGCGGTAGCGATAATCGTGAGGCTTCCTCCTTCCTCGATATTTCTAGCCGCGCCGAAAAACCGCTTAGGTCTATGGAGCGCATTAGAGTCCACGCCTCCTGAAAGGATCTTTCCTGAAGTAGGAACCGTCTGGTTATAGGATCGGGCAAGCCGGGTGATCGAATCCAGAAGGATTACCACGTCTTTTTTGTGTTCTACCAAACGTTTAGCTTTTTCTAAAACCATCTCAGTTACCTGTACATGCCGGGAAGCCTGTTCGTCAAAAGTCGAAGAGATAACCTCCGCCCGAACCGTACGTTCCATATCAGTTACTTCTTCAGGACGTTCGTCAATGAGCAGTACAATAAGATACACCTCTGGATGATTTTTAGTGATGGCGTTGGCGATCTTCTGCATCATAATGGTCTTGCCTGTCCGGGGAGGCGCCACAATAAGCGCCCGCTGCCCTTTGCCAATGGGACAGAACAAGTTGATAATCCGAGTGGAAATATCCTCTGTAATGGTTTCAAGGTCTAATTTCTGGTTAGGATACAGAGGAGTGAGATTATCAAAATGTATCCGGTTCTGGGCTACCGTGGGATCATCGTAATTCACGGTTTCTACCCGGAGCATGGCAAAGAAACGTTCCTGCTCCTTGGGGCTGCGGATCTGACCGTATACGGTATCCCCGGTTTTAAGGGCAAACAGTCTGATCTGACTGGGGCTTATGTAGATGTCGTCAGGTCCGGGAAGATACGAATTTTGAGGACTCCTGAGAAAACCATAACCGTCCGGCAGAATCTCCAGGGACCCATAAGCGTAAATAATACCGCTCCGCTCAGTATGAGTCTTGAGAATAGAGAATATGATCTCTTGTTTCCTCAAGGATACCAAATCTTCATGGGGGATGCTGTAACAGTTCGCCAATTCCCGAAGGTCTATCATGTTGAGCCTGATGAGTTCATTGATGCAAAGTCTGGGCTTGCCATTATCCTGATCTACCCTGGGTTCGGGCTTGCCGTAAATATCCGGCATAGACGGAAGATTTTTCGGTAATGCCCCAGGTATCGGAAGCTGAGTTCCTCCGATTTCGACGCCAAGAGTTGCGGCGCTGGAAGCGATTCCGATATTGGAAATATTTCGATTATACATCCGCCCCCGGGTACGCGCTGGATTTTGGGAGTATCCTTCATTAGAAGGACTGTCAGGAGACATAGTCCGTCTGGTTCTGGCTCGCACTACTACTTTTCCATTAGACCGCTCTCCGGTTTCATCTCCATTCCCAGAACCGTCGTCTTCCTTCAGCTCCTCTGCTGAAGACGGCTCTTCCCAATTCGACGCTTCAACAGGATCAGGCTCAATAGATTCTAAGAGCGGCGTATCCTCTTGATTACTAGCTATAAGTTCTTCATTTTCTGCTGTTTCTAATTTTTGGCTTTTCCTTACTACTGCCATTGATCAAACCACCTCTGTATATTTGTTTTTTATGGATGAAAAAAACGCGAAGTATGAGATAACCTTGTAATTTCAAAAATATGTTTTTCTTTGCGTATCAGGTTATACTTCATCAAGTTATGCGTTTAGAGACGCCTGAGCTAACAGTTCTCTAATCGCATCTTTTGCCGCGGCAATCCGCACTTCCTCCCGAGAAAGAGGATAGTAAAACCTTCGGGCTTTAGATTTCTCCCCGCGTAATACCGTCCCTATCCACACGGTCCCTAGAGGCGTATCGCTTCCGTCTCCTTGGGGACCCGCGAGTCCAGTTACCGCAACAGCCATATCCGCGGCGCTCTGTTCCAGCGCGGCTTGCGCCATAGCGCAGGCGGTTTCTTCGCTTACCGCCCCATATCGTCTGATTAAGTCCTCCTCTAACCCTAGCATCTTAACTTTAGCCGCCACCGTATAGGAAACAAAAGAACCCCAGAACACCCTGGAAGCTCCCGGCACTTGGACTAATAAATCCGCTACCAAGCCTCCGGTACAGGACTCAGCGGCAACCATTGTTTGGGAAGTCTCTGCCAGCCGCTTAATCAGCGCATTTGCTTCAGTCATTGGTTCTCTGCAATTCCGCCTTGATCTCTTGGGTGGGGCGGGAGAAGATCTCCACTTCTTTGTCTACCCCAGTCATGCTGCATTGACCTTCAAAAATAACTTCGTCAGCGATCCGTAAGCGGGCGGCGGTTATATTCCCTCGTACTTGGGCGCCTGGAAACATATCTATTTTATCCTGGGCGACTACCGGCGCGACTACGGTTCCGTAAACTGACAGAGACGTGACTGAAATCCGGTCTGCTTCAACTATCGCTCCCTTATCAACGATAAGCGAACCTGTCGCTTCTATGGTTCCCTTAAATTTACCTTTGATACAGAGGGTTTCTTTGAACTTGAGAAATCCATTAAAACTGGTGCCAACTCCGAAAATAACCGCCGGAGCCGCATCTTTCCCTAGCCCCTCTATTTTAGATTTACCCATAATTTCTATTCCTGATGCGTAGACTGGCGAATCTCCTCTTCTAATGCGGCTAGACCAATTTCATTTTTCTTGAGAGATTCCCATTCAGCGTTAGTTTTTTCGATCCGAGCGTCCAGAGCCGCAATATGTTTTCTCACCATTTGGGTTTTCTTTCTCAGGGTTCCCAACAAACGGGACCCAACTGTAGGATCAATCTTGGATTGCGATCCTAAAGCCTCTTCATCTCCTAAAGAAAACTCCCCAAGCACCATATCAAGTTCGTCTATGCTTTTTATACAATCCGCCATACTGTGTTTCATGTCCGTATTGAGGGTTTCCGCAAGATGCAGTCGAGATTCCCGTGCGACGATTTGGGCAAGCAACTCCCGATTACGAAGAACCACTCGGATTCGAGCAAGAACTTCAGAAAAATTAAAGGGCTTAGTAATGTAATCTTCCACCCCAAGTTCAAAACTCGCAACCTTATCTTTAACATCGTCTAAAGCGGAAAACATAATAATAGGAATTTCTTGAAATTTCGGGTCTCCTTTTAAGGTTTTCGTAAACTCCCAGCCGGACATCCGAGGCATGAGATTATCCAATATAATAAGGTCTGGATAAAAACGCTTCACCTTTTCCAAGGCTTCCACCCCGTCCTGGGCTTTTTCTACTATAAACCCTAGTTTACTCAACATTACTTCAAAAAATTCAAGATTTATAGTCTCATCGTCAACAACAAGTATTTTTTTATGCGGGTTCATTTTGCCTTCCTTTTTTGTTATTTTTTATTATACCCAATATGATTCCAAGAATCAACAGAATACCGCTGGCGGCGATACATAAAACCGGAAAAAAATCTCCATATTTGGTATATCGGGACATCAGGGTAACAATCGGGATTTGAACGGTCAACTGGGTTTCCGCAAAGGGTTCTGCCATCGCTATAATTCTGCCGTTAGGGTCTATCCCGCAGGTCTGCCCCGAAGCGGTGGATCGCACCATAGAACGGCGGTTTTCCACAGACCTGAATACCGCCATTGACAGATGCTGCATCTGAGCGGGCAGACTATTAGACCATGCATCATTGGAAAGATTGACAATCAGTTCAGCCCCGTTCCGCACAAAATTGCGGGACAAATAGCCAAAGGTATCTTCAAAACAAATTGGGCTAGAAAACTTAAGCCCTTTGGTTTCAAATACAGTAAGGTCCTCTCCTTTTTCCCAAAGATGAATGTCTTTTCGTTTTTTCAGTTCTTGATAAATCTTTGGCAGTTCCTTTTTATAAGGAAAATATTCGGTAAACGGTACGAGATGCAGTTTGCGGTACTGTTCGACAATCTTCCCCTGCTCAATGAGCATAACCGCATTGTAATCAACCCGAAATTCCTCCTGGGGATTCGGGTTTTTTGCCGGCTCTTTGCGGGCATCGTCATTCCCAATCACAAAGGGAATATCTTGCTTTTCCAAATAACTCATAAGTTCCTTAACCAGTATATATGAGTCCGGATCCCCCCGATAGTTGATATGCCAAAAAATTCGGGGAATAAAAGCAGTTTCAGACCATACCACTATATCAGGTTTAGGGTCCTGCCTCATAGCCTCATCGGAAAGACGCTTTAAAATCTCATAATTCTTCCGATACTCCACCATACCCCCTAGCCACGGATCCGTATTATGCTGGACAAGCGCTATCCGCCGCGCAGGAGCCTCGGCATAATCGATCTGCCCGGTAAATCCATATATCAGGGCCCCGGTCAACGCCCCGATCCATATAAAAGCAGCTACTCGTTCCCGCAGGAAGAAGCGTTTTATATGTTCCCCAAAGATTCCAGCCGGTCCTGCCTGATTAGGAAAGATGCCGTCCTTCAAAGCGGCTCCCAACCATGCCGAAGGAAACGCCACCAGCCCTGAGACCCCCCAAACGCCGAAGGTATCCGCAATCTGAATGATCGGAATCATCCGCCACTGGGAATAACCGGTGATCCCATAGGCATAACCGAGAAAACCTTGAGTACGGAGATATTCAAAGCCCATCCACAAAAGCCATTGGAGTACATATCCCCGCTGAGGAAAGAGCATAACTGCCAGCTTGAGCAGGGGAAAGAGAAAGGCAAAATAAACCAAATACACGATCCCCACGACCAAGCCCGCTACAGGATGAAAATCAGTCAGCCAGAAATTAAAAACACTATAAGCGGCATAACCATACAATGCGCCCCATACAAAAGAAACCCCAACTGATATCCGATTTACAACCCAAAATACTGGAACGTATGCAATCCACGCTAAGAGGGGCAGACCGTTTTCAAAGACCTGATTAGGAAAGGCCCCGGCAAAAAGCCCTACCCCCAGCAATAACGCGCCAATATGGACTACGACATTCCTCAATCCTACCAAGCCCTTAGAAGGGTTCATGGCTTATCGTCTCCAACAAGGTTCCATACTTCTTGCTTTAATTCTTTACCCGCTCTAAATATAGCAATTCCGTGGGAATCAACCACTACAGGTTCTCCGGTTTTTGGATTTCTTGCTTTTTCTCTGCCTTTCCTCACCTTAACTTCAAAGGTTCCAAACCCTCGAAGCTCAATGATCTTATTTTCAATAAGAGCGGCTTTTATATCGTCAAGCAAGCAGCCAATCACCAGCCGAACATTCTGCTGATCCATGCCGGTTTTTCCCGCTACCGAACTGACCACTTCAGATCGGGTGTACTTTCTTCCTGCCATTATACCACCGACTGGACAACACGAAATGTTTCCTCAAACCCCTTACTGGGCGGCTTTGAGGGTATTAAAAAGCCGCTGCATCCTTGATTTTTTACGAGCCGCCGCATTACCCTTGATAATTCCTTTCTGCGCGGCGGTATCGATTTTTTTAATCATATCTTTCAGCGCCGCTTCAGCGCCAGGGACTTCCTTTTTTTGAGCCAATCCCACAAATTTTTTAACGCTGGTTCTCACAGAACTTTTTACCGCCTTGTTCCGGAGCCGACGTTCTTCACTCTGCCGATGCCGCTTTACCGCGGAACTGCTTTTACCTGCCAACAGGACCCTCCTGTACGATACCAAAAAAATAAACTAGAAATCCGATAAATCCTTATCAACGATAGGAATTTATCGGACACGACAATACCAGATTAAAAACCCACTGGTTAGAAGCTATACCGCCGTTATTTAAAATCCGAAGGACGCCGTTCAAGGCGTTTGCATTTTTCACATTCGGCGACATTTTTAACCTTACCCTGTTCAAAAAGGGTCTTCATCTTAATTTCACCTCCACAACTACAGAAAAATTTCTGGGTAGCTATAGAAGTACGGGAGTTTTTACTCGCTTGAGCCATAGTATCCTCCTTAATATGGTTTACATACTTTGATATGAACCGCCAAACGCTTTCAGCGTTCAACCCTCCCTGCTCAACGGCAGACCGGCGAGGAACAAGTTTCTCCGCAACGGTTTCGTCCTCCGCAGACATTGGATTCATGCACTCCGCATGAATATCTAACTATAGCGCTTATCAATAGTTCTTGTCAACCATACGTTCTTAGACTTTTTATACACACTGTTTTGTTACGCCTTATATCTCAAATCCAAAGGTTTTTTCTAGGGCTTGAGGCTTGTTTTGGTTGCCCGGCTTACTCCCCAAGATTTCTCCCTCTTTCCCGCTTTTTTCTTTTTCTAAGCAGGTTTTCTGCGGCGGTTTCACTCTTGTTTCCAAAAGCCAGCGCCGCCATATCCATAGCTGTTACTTCCCCAGGTTCCGCGGGTAGGTCTATTTGACTTTTTGAGTATACAACAAAACAACCAGCCTGGTCAAGAATGTTGTTTTTTATACTCTTTTATCTATAGAATATGATAACGTTTTTTAGTATATTGTAACCATGTTTATCACCACCGTAAGTCCTCGGTTTGGCGACGTAGATGGACTGGGGCATATCAACAATACGGTTCTCGCGGTCTGGTTTGAGCTGGGACGAAATCCTATATTCAGGATTTTTGAGCCTAACCTCAATCTTTCTTATGAACATTGGCCTCTCATTATGGCTCATACAGATTTTGATTTTGTGGATGAGCTTTTTTTTCAGTATGATGTGGAAATTCGGACCTCTATTATTCGGATCGGCGCCAAGTCATTTACGGTTCACCACGAAGCGTGGCAGGAATGCCGCCGGTGCGTCACCGGAAACGCTGTTGTGGTTCATTATGATTTTCTTAATAAACAAAGCACCCTGATACCGGAAGATAAAAAGAAACTATTAGCTGAACATCTTGTTACAGACCCCTAAGAACCCACTAAACCTCCAGAAACCGGCTCAAACACGAGTCTCTGTAGGTTTGCAGATGGTTATCCTTAGGCTACATAGCTTTCTAGCAACCGCTGCCGGGATGGGTGTTGGAGCCGTTTGAGGGCTTTCTTTTCAATCTGGCGGATCCGTTCTTTAGTCAGATTGAATCGATCCCCGATTTCTTTTAACGACATAGGTATATTATCCCCAAGCCCAAACCTATATCGGATGATATCCGCTTCTTTAGGATTTAAGGTGCTCAGCACCAGTTCAATATCCTCTTGGAGCGCACTGACTACAGCCTGCTCGTCCGGCGGGATATAGGCTTCATCTTCAATAAAATCTCCTAAGAGAGAAGAATCTTTATCCGCATAAACAGGATTTTCCAGAGACACCAGGTCTCGGCTGATGTTCACCAGCTCTTCAACATGGGCAGGGTCCATATCTAAAAGCCGGGCAATCTCTTGGATTTCCGCTTCAACCCCATGACTGTCCTGTACCAGCTTTCTAGCTTTTTCAATCTGCACCAGCTCATTAGCCCGGTTCAGAGGCAGGCGGATCATGCGGGATTTTTCGCAAATCGCCTTGAGAATAGCCTGCCGAATCCACCACACCGCATACGAAATGAAATGATATCCTTTATCTACATCATACCGCTCAATAGCGTTAAGCAATCCTATATTACCTTCGCTGATAAGGTCTGAAAGGGGAAGCCCCTGCCCCTGATATTTTTTAGCAACATTAACAACAAAACGAAGGTTGGCATTTGCCAACTTATCTTGAGCCGCTTTATTGCCCTGGGCTGCTGCCCGTGCGACCTTATCTTCTTCCTCTTTGGTTAAAAGCGGAATCTTATTGATCTCTTTGAGATACACTGAAAGAACGTTTTCATCTGAACCAGACATTCCTATCAGATTATCCTTTCTCTTGGTCTTTGCACTTGTCATTGTTATGCCCTCCTTCATAAAACCTAGTCTTTGTACACATTAATATACAAGCAAAAACTATGCCAACTTACCAATACTGAAACAATTTTTTAAAGATATATATTAATAATAATTTGTTATATAATAAGGAATTATTAGTATTGACCTATCGTAAAATCAGCGGCTCAAAACTTGGCTTACAACGCTTTTTCGATCCTGAAAAGCCGATAGTCCCATAATGACACGTTTTTAAAAAAAAGGCTAAAAAGTGTGTCAATTTAACCCTATTTTATTGCAAAATATACCTATAGATTTCTTTTTAACGCAGATAACGCAAAGATTTTCACCTATAACGCAAAGATTTCAACAATCTTTCCTACTGCCAAAGACCAAACAGTACGTCTTTCTTTGCCGTATTAGTACCGTCGATTAGGTTGAGAATCAGATTCGGCGGCGTATAGTACAGCATATTGCATATAAGGGTTGGGGCGGCTTCAAGGTCTTTCAAAAAGATATCGTTTCCCAGTCCTTTGACGACTTTTTTAACCGTTCCCTTTGTATCTGACTTTGAGTAAAATATACTGCTGACAAAATTATCTTTAGCTTCATTGTCAATTTGAGCGGTCTTTACAGTAATTCTATCGGTTCGCAACAGATTTTCTTGGCGTCTTGACAAGACTTGTACCTGTTGTCCTTCATAAAATTGTTCTATAGCGTGCATTGTTTGCATCATAGAAAGAAGCTGAACTTCGTTTTCTGGAATATCATTGACGATAATGAGCAGACTCGGAAAGAAATAGCTCTTACAAAGAGCGCAGAAAACCCTCGTATCCTCTCTGGATTGATGAATCGCTCCTCTAAAACGTGAATCCGGTTTTGGATTTGCGTAATAACCGGCAAGGTCTTTCGCGGAATAGACACGCCCGCATTGGGGACAAACCGAATAATTGATAAGCTTTATCTTTGACCCCGGGATACGGACGTTTCCCATTCCCGCTTCTTTGTTTTTCAGTTTAATATCCTGTAAGGCTTGTTCAGCCTGCTCTGATTTAATGAATCGACCAGTCAATACGTCTTGAGTGACCAAACCATAAGGAACTTCCGGTTCCCGCTGTTTTGTTATATACGACTCAAAGGCTTCGATGCTTTCAAAGCCGTTTTCAAAACGGAGGTTCTGATATTCCGGTTTTTTTGCGATAATAGCTAAAATCTTTCTTTGAGCATATTTTTTTTCTTGTATAGCAAGGTCTTTAACCCCATGTAGTTTTTTATCAAATATGTCCCTATCGTCTAAGGACGGCATATTGTTATAAAATCGCTTTCGTATTTTCACATCTTCTTGGTATAAGGCTTTAGCTAATTCATCAAAAGTCATCTCTTGAACAATTTCTTTGATTATAGCATCTTCGACGACCCGAAGATGCTGAAACGTAAAAATCCCATCCATAGTTTTATCCTTATTAACTCTTCATTATACATAATCATATTTCTTTCAAAAAGAAAAAACAACTGCTTTGATAATTGCCAAGGGGTTTGCAATTACCTAGGTTTCGCATATATACTACATATATGATACAGTTCTATTTTTTATCTATTTTGTGCAATGCTACAGCAGGATATATCCTGATAAGCGATAGAGAACAGGGTGATAAAAACGCTATAGACACTGATCCTACGATATCCGCCAAGCAGGACACATTCCGTTTGGTACTGGGTATTCTGACTATGATTACTGGTTTGTTCAAGCTCTTGTCAGTGATTCAGGGAGACCTGCCGGTAGTGGGGGACATAATCCCTGCATTACTTGGGTTCGGCAGCGGTTCGGTTCTGTTAGTTAAGTATTACCGGAAAAATACAACCTTTGAGCCGAAGACGTTTAGTCTATTTGAATTATTTTTGGATCGTTATAAAAAACAAATCGGATATTTGGCGGTTGGGGCGGCGATTCTGCATTTTCTGTTTCCTCAAGCGCTGCTCATTTAAGGTAACAAGGAGGATGAAAATGGATGTAATAAAGCGATCCGTTGCGGGAATCGCTATAGAACAGGGAAAATGCTTCATTGCCCGACGAATTCCGGGAGGCGCTTTAGGGGAAAAATGGGAATTTCCTGGCGGCAAGGTAGAACCCGATGAAACCGATGAAACCGCGCTGCTTCGAGAATACCAAGAGGAATTAGGGGTTCCCATTAGCATAGGACCTTTTCTAGGAGAATCTTCTTTTGAATATCAGGGACCTCATAAGGTCTATGCCTATCGGGTTTATCTAAAAGGCGCTGATTTTAAACTTGCCGACCATACCGAATGGCGGTGGGCTTGTCTGGAAGAAATCAAAACCTTAGACTTTGCCGAGTCGGATCGCAAGCTTTTCCCCTATTTAGAGCCGCACCTTGACTGAAAGCCCTATATCCCATACGTTATAGCCTGCGCCGGCGACTCCCGGGGGGGACAGGGCGTTATTGACGGTGCTAAACCCTGTTGACGTTGACTCGGATGTACCTCTGAGTCCTTTTATAAGCCGATAATTTACCCCAAGCGAAATATCCACTTTAGAGTAGGGTGAAAAGACAACTTCCATATTAGGTTCGAGAAAGAATCCCCCATATACGGTATCGTCGAATTGGAGATTCCTCGAAAAATGCTCGTCCTGAGCAGTACACCATATCAGACTGGGGCTGAATTTAAAATCAATAGCTATAGAAAAAAATCTCAAAAAAGAAAATCGGCTTCCAATGGCAAACGAAAGAATATGCCATTCTTGGGCATAACTAATCGCCGGACCTGAAATCGGTATTTTTTCCCAAGATTGACTTTCATATTGAAGATACCCGTCTTGGGAAATCCAGGAAAAATGCATATAAGAATAAGCTATATATCCCTTTAACAGCAGGGTCTTTGAAATAACAGGAAAAGAGCTTCCTATAGAAATATCCGCCAAAAAAGCTCCTTGGGTATAATTGTCATGGGAAGAGAAATTGGTTACATGATCAGGACGGGCTGAATCCAGCCAATCCCGATCTTCCATGATTCCGGTTTTCATAGGAATTCCAAATTTAAATGAAACATCTCCAAATATTCCCCATTTTTCCATTTGATCAATTCGGGAAACATTAATCGCCGTCCCAAAATAAACAAGAGGTTTTATGTCCCAGAGCAATTCACTTAGGTAGTTATCGCTAGTAGTTGTTTGATATACGATTTCTTCACCTTGTCCTACTAATAAACCTGTTGAGGTCCCAAGGGAAAAGGTATAAGGAAAAACCAAAGATGAACTGGCGGATTCAGCCGATACTTTAAAGGAAGCAAAAAACATGATGACTAAAAAGATAAAACCATATATAGTTTTCATATAATGAGCGTAGGGGTTTCTGTTTATCATAGTCAAGTATCCAGTTTAGCACTGGCAGTCATATTGATGACGTTCTTTATATATTCTTGTACCCGCAAGACTGAGGAGGTGATCATTGTACCGCCTCCCACATATCCTTTATCCCAGTCGGCAATAGGGTATGGAGTTATCAATGAATCTTTTACACTGGTAATGAAGGAACCTGCTCAAAGCGAGATTTCTCTGGGACATTTGCGGAAAGGTTCTATAGTACGGGTTCTTGAACGGCGCTCAATCAGCAATCAGGGAAAAAGTGAATTATGGGTATTAGTAGAGGGAACTTACCGAGGCTGGCTCAAAGAAGAGTTTGTGGATATATATGATCTGGAAGCTCAAGCAGGGACCGCCGCATTAGTTATGAACCGCTAATATTATAAGTTGGTACATTGCTTCTATTATATCCAGATTTTTCTGCAAATCCAGATAAGGAGGCAGGAGGACAAAAAGAGATGCTTGGAACCAAATGGCGATACAATCGTCGCCACGAAGGACTTATTTAGAATTGTTAAAAAAATCCTCA
>JAITHD010000189.1 GCA_031280155.1 Treponema sp.
ACTTCCTTCCCGCTTTTTTCTTTTTTTCTAAGCGGGTATTTCTACGGCGGTTTCACCCTTGTTGCCAAGAGCCGGAGCCTCCATATCCATAGACGTTACGTTCCCACGCCGCGTGGGTAGGTCTATTTGACTTTTTTAGCATACAACAAGATAGACAGGATGTCAAGCATGGTGTTACAAAACCTTTTCGGTGCGCCTTATATCCCCAAGCCTAAAGGCAGGGGTTTTACGGCAAACCGGAGATAAAATTTTATACCTTGTGTCAATATGGGAATACTGTTTTTTCTTGCATTTTCAGCATTTTCTTCCTTATTACCCTTTCAGACAGTCAATAATTTCAGTTCCCGCTCCTGATGTTCCATTATCAGAAGCAAGCAGACGGCTTAGGTTGTATACAGTGATTTATGGGGGGTATCAAAAAAAAATCCGCGTAATCTGCGGATTTTTTTAAATTAACTATGCGCCGCTTCCGCCGCAGCATCCGCCGGGAGCTTGACTTATCGTATCAAAATAGGCTTGCGGGTAGATGAGGGTTTCAAAATCAGCGACTTCCTGTTTGATAGCCTCCATATCAATAGCGTTCAGATCGTCCACTACCTTAACATATCCGTAGAACACATTATCCACTGTGGAAAAATCAAAATCCCCTTCAGGCATGAGCTGAATAATGTTGTCTCCGGCTTCCATAGTTATTTGGGTATAATACGCGGGAAAGATAAGTTCTCCATTGCCGGGATCAAGGGAATCATTGTTGATAATCCATCGGGTGGGAACGTATCGTTGCAGTACAATGATTGATGATTCAAACCCGTTATCAGTTAATGTGGTGGTTATTTCTTGAAAACCCTGTTCATGGATCTGAGCAACCCCAACCGTATCAGTCGGAATCTGTACGCCTGCGGGTTTGGGAGTTATCTCTGGTTCAGCGTTCAGGTCTGCGAGATTTGTGCCTGCTTCAACAACAGTAATAGAACTGCGAATCATACCCATCCAGCAGCTGTAGGAAAACTTGCCGGTCTTATCCGGCGTAAACTCGATCACGTTTTCTCCGGGCTGGAACCGATGTTCAATGCCGTATTGCCGAAGGATCATGCGGTTGTTGCATCCGTTTATGCTCCCCGCAGGCGCGGTAATGATCCACTTTACGGGAATTCCCGCTTGTACCGTGATAGCGGGATATCTGCCGCCCTTCAAGGTTGAGGCAATGATTTGTACGCCCTGTTCAAGGACCGGCTGAAACGCCGCCGGCGTAGGGACTCCAGTATTCCTGAGAGCGGGTTTAAATTGTCCCGAGGTCAGTTGGGAAATATCCGGCAGTCCTCCAAGGCTCCAGCCGTTGGAAACCATAGTAAGTCCCAAAACCGTAACCAGTACAGCCCCGACTTTCATAACCCCAAAGGTAAACCGCTTACTCAAGAGAGAACTCAAGGCGCTGAGTCCAAACATAAACGGTACCGTGCCGAGGCTGAATAAAAACATTGATAAGCCTCCAGTCAAGGGGTTTCCAGTAGACAGGGCATAGATCTGCATAGCTTGCAGAGGACCGCAGGGCATCAAACCGTTCAGGAGTCCAATAAAAAAAGGACTTTTACTGGTTTGCTTTTCCGGGTCAATTTTTTTTGCAAAGATTTGAGGCATCCGCAGGTTAAGCCTCCGAAGCCAGGTCCCTCCTATACCGAGCATATTGACCCCCATTATCACCATGAAGATCCCCGCGATAAGCTGGACGACTCCCTGCATTCTGCCGCTTACGGTAATCACAGAACCCAGGGCGCCGACGATCCCGCCGATAACCGTATACGAGACAACCCGTCCGGTATTATAAAAAATACCGGGCAGCAGGAGGAGCCGATCCCTGCCGGTATCCCTTGGGGGATTCTTCAGTAATGTCTGGGAAAGATTTATACCTCCGCACATTGCCGCGCAGTGAACCGAAGTGATTAATCCAATAATAAAGAGCATCCCGTAGCTCATCCCCGCTTCAGCCAGAGGAAACGCCGAAGCAAGCCCTCCTGCCCCGAAACGCCGTAAAAGCATATACAAGGCAAAGATAATAATTAAGCTCCCGACAAGCTGAAGCGCCGGCTCTTGCCGGGGGGTATTGGATACCTGATAGTCAAGGTTTTCAATGATACTGGTTATCTCCCGCAAAGAGATGCAATCCGGATTATAGCCGATCCTTGCGGTTCCTGTATTGTAGGATACCTCAACGGCTTCGATGCCTACGGTATTTTTCAGAGTATTCTCAATCTTATGTTGACAGTTGACGCAGGTCATGCCTTTGATATGTAAAGTTTTGGTTTTCATAACTAACCTCTCTTGTTTATCAGAATGTAGCATGAGATTGTGTGAAAATTATGTGGGATTCTCAAAATAATTACATTTTTTTAACCTGCCGTACCAGACGGATTATTTTATCCCTGTCTTTTACCCCATTGGTTTCCGCGCCGCTGCTTACGTCTATACCGTAAGGATTAAGCGCCGCCGCAGCGGCAATCGTATCAACCGTAACCCCCCCGGCAATAAACCACGGTTTCGATAGTCGAAGGTCCTGAAGCGGAGACCAATCAAAACGCATACCAGTCCCGCCGGCTCCACTGTCAAACAAAACGTAATCCGCTCTAGTACGCTCCGGTCTATGGTCCCCGCCAAGGTCCGCGCCTTGAAACGCCTTAATCACAGGACTGGCGCAGCAGGCTTTGAGTTCGGCAATATAGGCTTCGTCCTCTTCACCGTGCAGTTGGGCTATGCCAATCACTCCGTCCCGATAGAGCGAAGCTATTTCCTCAATCGGAAAGTCCGCAAAAACCCCAATCGGTATAATGCTATCCTTGAGCTTCTCCCGAAGGCGCAGCGCCTCAACAGGTGAAACTTGGCGGCGGCTCTTGGCAAATACAAACCCAATGTAATCAGGTTCGGCTTCATTCACAAAGGCTGCATCCTGTTCCCGGAACAGACCGCAAATTTTAATTTTCGGCATAATTTAGGTATAATACCGCGTTTTTCTTGTTTTGTAAACAGGTTTTTTATAAAAACATAATGTTTTCTGAATTTATAAAAAAATTAATAAATTTAGAATATCCACTGATGACAGATATCTTTTTTTATGGGATACTTTATCCTATCCCAAAAATATACATACGGTAAAGGGATATAATATAAAATCTAATGTAAATTTGAGAGGAAGATTTGTTACACCTTGGTATAGACGTTGGTTCTACGACGGTAAAAGCGGTGGTAATAAAGCCAAATACTAAAGAGATAGTTTTTTCTAAGTACGAGCGGCATAATGCGTGTCAGAGCGAGCGGGTCTATGGGTTTCTAAAAGAAATTTTTTCACGATTTTCCAAAAATACCTTCCGGGTTGCTCTCTGCGGGTCTGGAGGCAGGACGATTGCGGAGATGATTCACGCTCCGTATATTCAAGAGGTGGTGGCTAATTCTATTGCGGTCAGAACTTTTTATCCTCAAACCAGAGTCGCTATAGAACTGGGCGGACAAGACGCAAAAATAGCGTTTTTTTATTACGATAAGGGGATAGATCGTCTTGTGGCTGGGGATATGCGGATGAACGGGAGCTGCGCCGGCGGAACCGGCGCGTTTATCGACGAAGTAGCGGCGCTGCTGCAGATTCGGGTTGAGGAATTTGAAGCTCTTGCCGCTCAGGGAACTCAGGTGTACGACATATCAGGGCGGTGCGGCGTGTTTGCGAAAACCGATATTCAGCCTTTGCTCAATCAGGGAGGCTTGAAGGAAGATATAGCGCTCTCAACATTTCATGCGATTGCCAAACAAACCATCGGGGGCTTGGCTCAAGGGCTTGAAATAACGCCGCCGGTTATCTTTGAAGGAGGACCTCTTACCTTTAACCCTACGCTTATCAAGGTTTTCGCTGAACGCTTGAGCCTTGCTGAATCCGATATTATACGCCCTCAAAACCCGGAAACCCTCATTGCCTACGGTACAGCCCTTTCGATTAGCGAGATGTTTCAGAATTTTGATAAACCCTTCAGTCCTGAAGGGTCTCTTACGTCGCTTTCTATGTTTCGGGAAATCGTTACTGGTAACGGCGAAAAGAACAGCCAGTATTTCTTTCTTACTAAGCATGAACGGGAAGCCTTTGAAGCCCGTCACAAGATGCAGATCATAAATCAGGACCTTGCGGGATTGAACCTTAAAAGCGGGGATGTTCTGCGGGTCTATTTGGGGATTGACGCGGGATCGACTACCAGCAAGTTTGTTTTAATAGATGAAAATGAAAACGTGGTAGACAGTTTTTATGGTTCCAACCAAGGGGAGCCTTTGAAGGTGGTTAGGCAGGCGTTGATTGATTTGAATAAAAAATATAGAAACGCCGGGATCAGGCTTGAGATTATTGCCTTGGGAACTACCGGCTATGGAGAATTACTGTTTGATAAGGCTTTCGGCGCTGATTATCATACGGTTGAGACGGTAGCCCACGCTGCGGCGGCGCAGAAATACGTGCCGGGAGTTACGTTTATTCTTGATATCGGCGGTCAGGACATGAAGGCTATCAGCATTGCTAACGACATTGTTACTAACATAATCGTCAATGAAGCCTGTTCTTCCGGGTGCGGTTCTTTCTTGGAAAATTTCGCCAAGAATCTGCATATTCCGGTAGATAAAATTGCGGAAGCGGCGTTTAACGCGAAAAGTCCCGCCCAGCTTGGAAGCCGGTGTACGGTTTTTATGAACAGTACAATTATCACGGAGCAGAAGAACGGTAAACAGTCTGATGATATTATGGCTGGTCTCTGCCGTTCAATTATCGAAAATGTATTTACCAAAGTAGTACGGATTTCAAATCCGAAAGAGCTTGGAAATAAAATTGTTGTTCAGGGAGGAACCTTCAAAAACAACGCGGTTCTGCGGTCCCTGGAACAGTATCTGGGAAGGAATGTGGTTCGCGCGCCGTTTCCCGGAGAGATGGGGGCTATTGGGATTGCGCTGCTTACCAAGCGGGAAATAACCGCCAATGGCTATACTTCACCTCACAATCCAAAAGGCGTTTCCCGTTTTATTGGACTTGACGCCTTGGAAAACTTGAGCTACACCCAGGAAGCGAATCTGCTCTGCCCCTTCTGCAGCAACAACTGTAACCGTACTTTGGTGCGTTTTTCTAACGGCTTGACCTGGGTTACAGGCAACCGCTGTGAACGGGGAGAATTAGTCGGATCCCCCCACGATCCGGGTATTACAGAAAAAGTAAAAACTATAACCGCTATGATGGGGTCTGTTCCCGACATGGTAAAAATGCGGGAAGAACTGCTTTTTAAAGATTATCCCTATAGCCCGTTGCTGGCTGAAAACAATATTACTATCGGTCTTCCAAGGGCGCTGGATTTTTGGCGTAATATGCCTTTCTGGAAAACTTTTTGGGAAGCCTTGGGGTTTAAGACCAAAATTTCCCGAAGAAGTTCAAAAAAATTGTATGAAAAAGGTTTGCAGTATGTGGCATCCGATACGGTCTGCTTTCCGGCGAAGCTGGTTCATGGACATATACAAGATTTGATTGAGAGCAAGGTAGATCGTATTTTTATGCCCCAATTAAACAGGCTTCCTTCAGAAAATACCGAAAAATTCAGTACCTTTACCTGTCCAGTGCTGAAAAGCTATCCATTGGTTATCAAATATTCTGATAATCCTGAAGGCAGAAAATCTATTCCCTTTGATTCGCCGGTATTTCATTGGTTTTCAGCAAGAGACCGGGATTATCAGCTCTGCCAATATATGAAAAACGCTTTTAGTATTCCTGAATCGGTTTGTCTTGGGGCTATCGCTCAAGGGGATAACGTCTTAGCTGAGTTTAATACGCTGCTGACCCAAAAGGGCAGGGAGATCATCGAAGAGACTGAACGAATGGGTAAATTTGCGGTGGTTCTTGGAGGCAGACACTATCAGTATGACGAACTTATCAACCATAATCTGTCCCGATATTTTACGAGTTTAGGGATTCCGGTACTTACCCTTGATTCAATACCAAATCTGTCTACCGTACCCCTGAGAAAAACACGGCTTGATATTAACAATAATAATCATGCCAAACTGCTTGCAGGCGCTATTATTGCGGCAGAGCATAAGTCTCTGGAATATGTGGATATCTACAGTTTCGGCTGCGGGCATGATGCGCTTTATACCGACGAAATCGTCCGTATTATGAACGAGATTTCCGGGAAATCGCCGCTTATTTTAAAGTTAGATGAAAGCGATATCCCAGGACCTCTGCGTATACGGGTTCGTTCTTTTATTGAAACCGTAACAATTCGGCGGAAAAAAGAAGCCTCTAAGATCAAAGCCCTGGGGGATCCCTATCCGGTAAAGTTTACCAAAGCGGATCGGGGGCGGATATTGCTGATTCCCAATGTCAGCAGGGCTTTCTGTTTGGTAATAACCGGCTGTCTTATAAATCAGGGGGTTAGAGCGGAACCCCTGCCTATGGGGGGCAAAGAGGCGATAGCTATGGGGAAAAAATATGTTCATAACGATACATGCTTTCCCGCGCAAATCATAATCGGTGAAGCTATCGCGGCGCTTAAAAGCGGTAAATATGATCTGGATACTGTTGCGATTGCTACCGGCAAGATCATGTGCGACTGCCGGCTTACCAATTATATGGCGCTGACGAGAAAAGCTCTTGATGAAGCGGGGTATCCGCAGGTTCCGATTATATCTACTGATCTTTATGATATAAAGAATATCCATCCGGGGATAAAATTTTCACTTTTAACGTTAGTCAACGGTATGTGGGGTCTGATTGAAACAGACACGCTTGAATTTCTACGCCGGAAGATCCGTCCTTATGAGCTTGAAAAAGGCGAAACCGACCGAATTGTGGAAAACGCTTTTATTGAAATAGCTGAGGGTTTTGCATCCAGCGGTATTCCGGGTTCTTTGAAAGCCTACAAAAAAGCGATAACCGCGTTATGCGGAATCAGTTATGACCGGTCACACCCAAAAGAAAGCGTGTTTATTCAGGGAGAGTATCTGTTGACGTTCCACCCGGGTTCTAATTTGGACATAGAACGATATTTGGAAAAAAATGATTTGGAAGTAATTCTTCCTCGAATGCACGATATATACCGGCATCTTTTTGTGGGGCATACCGTATCTGAAATGAAAGATTTTCGTGTGCGTCATCCTCTGTTCGATACGCTGTTTGCGGTTCTTGGGGATAGATACACTGATATTGCGGTCAATATCATTGACCAGATAGCGAAAAAGCATCCCCTCTTTGAACTGTCGGCGCATCTTCATGAAGTAGCAAAACTAAGCGATCCTATTATTCATCATTCGATAATGTCTGGAGAGTCTTTTTTGATAACCGCGGATATTCTGTATTACGCCGCAAAAGGGGTGCGTTCTTTTATCATACTTCAGCCTTTCGGCTGTCTGCCCAATCATATCTGCGGTCGAGGCGTAGTAAAGAAGATTAAAGAACGTTACCCGGATATTCAGGTTTTGCCTTTGGATTACGATCCTGACGTAAGTTTTGCGAACATAGAAAACCGCTTGCAGATGCTTATCATGAACGCCCGTAATTTCAAGAGTGGGTCCTAAAAGGAATTGGGGGAAATATTTTTTATCAATCTCTCTCATAATGGATACGCTTTGGGACAGAGTAAAATCGTTTTTTAAATGTACAAAAAGGAAAGAATATGTACCGTTTAAGTGTTGAACAGATTATATTTCAATTTTTCTTTTTCTCGGTTTCAGGATGGATAGGCGAAACGATTATGGAATCTATAGTCCGTAAACGCTTTGTAAGCAAAGGTTTTTTTAAAGGACCCTATGTTCCGGTTCATGGGGTAGGAGCATTTATTGTATACCTATTGTGTACGCCTTTAAAATCATATCCGCCTCTGGTATTTCTGGCAGGCGCGGCGTTGTGTACCGTCGTTGAATATACAGCGGCTATTCTTTTGGAAAAAGTCTTTCATACTAGAGGATGGGATTATGACACCTATCCGTTTACCAAATGGTGTCACTACAAAAAACGCATCGCCTTAACTACATCGCTCTTTTTTGGTCTTGTCTCAG
Organism: Treponema sp.; assembly: GCA_031280155.1. Classification (GTDB taxonomy): domain Bacteria; phylum Spirochaetota; class Spirochaetia; order Treponematales; family Breznakiellaceae; genus JAITHW01. Next base: position 8,059 of record JAITHD010000189.1, read on the forward strand.
TTGGAGCTATCTATTTCTATTGGGATATAGGTCTATGGATTATGCAGTCCCTAGACTCGTCTGTTTTGGTAATCCTTGATATCCTGTTTGTCGCGGGCTTTGTCATTGACTTGATCGTTACTGGAACAAAATGTATTAGAAATGCTTTAGCGGGAATCCCCAATAAAACCATTGGATTAGAATGAAACATCCTGAATTATTTGAGGCGTTTTCAAAAGATATTTTAGAAAACAACACCTTTGGACTTTGCAAGTCGTTTATTCAGCATGGCTGCATCAGCGTTTATGAGCATAGTCTTGAGGTGGCGAAAATGAGTTTTTCTATCGGAGAATTCTTTAAAATCAAGGATCAGCAGAGCCTTGTTCGGGGAGCGTTACTGCACGATTTTTTTTTGTATGACTGGCATGTTCCTGAAAAGATGTGGTCTCTTCACGGCTGGACTCATCCAGTAACCGCCGCAAACAACGGAAGAAAATATTTTCAGATAAGCGATAAAGAATATTCGTTGATACGCAGCCACATGTGGCCTTACACCCTGCTGCACCCGCCGCGCTACAAAGAAGGCTGGATTATTTGTCTTGCGGATAAAATATGCTCCTTGGGAGAAACTATTTTCAAACGCGGGTAATCCCATAGACGCGGATTATAGGTATGGCGTATCATACCGCTATGACTGTATCATCTCTAAAGCCCCCTTGGATTCGAGCGAAAGCCCCAGCCGGAGAAACCTGGAAGCGGGTAGCGGAAGTTCTTCAAGCATATGATCTCCATACCGTATGCGACGAAGCCCAATGTCCTAACAAGGGCGTCTGTTGGGGCGCCGGGACCGCAACGTTTATGATTCTCGGCAATATCTGTACTAGGACATGCCGTTTCTGCGGGGTGTCCTCTGGGCTTCACGGACAGGATATCCGCCCCGACGAAGGAGAAGCGATAGCTCAGGGGGCCCGGGAATTAGGGCTTACATATCTCGTTTTAACCTCGGTTGATAGGGATGATCTTCCTGATCGGGGAGCCGGACATTTTGGAGCCTGTGTAAAAGCCGTAAAACAAGGGATTCCGGGGATTGTTGCGGAAGTTCTTGTTCCTGATTATACTGAACCGGAACTTGCCCTTTTTGCGGAGTCTATGCCCGAGGTGCTCGCCCACAATCTGGAAACCGTCAGGTCTCTTCAGGGCGTCCGAGATCGACGGGCTTCTTTTGATAAGAGTCTTGCTACCCTGAAAGCAGCGAAAGCCTTGGGCGTTAAAGCGACGAAATCGAGTCTTCTCCTGGGATTTGGGGAGAAAAAAGAGGAACTTTTAACCGCTATGGACGAGCTGCGGGAAGCTGACGTGGATATTCTCGTGATAGGGCAGTATTTGCAGCCTTCAAAAAGACAAATCCCTGTGACCGAATATGTATCTCCAGAGCAATTCGAGGACTATTTCCAAGCCGGTATCCGCCGGGGCTTTGGGGCAGTGATAGCCGCTCCTTTTGCCAGAACCAGCTATCATGCTTTTGAAGCCTTTAACGAATGGAAAAAGAAAGCCGGAATGATTCAGATTGAAGGACTGGGAAAGCCAGAAGGCTGCAAGCTGATACGCCTCAAAGCGGTCATTGAGAAGGGACTTATCACAGCGATTCAGATTTGGGGAGATTTTTTCGCCAGTCCTGAAGAGGAGTTTGATCGGATAGCATCCCGCCTTACCGGTCTGGTCCCGGAAGAAATAGCCGACCGGTTTGACAGGCTGGTACAGGAAGCCGGCATAGAGGTCTTCGGGATTTCCGGGACCGGTGTAGCGTCGGTATTACAGGATGCCTTGAAAACCTCAAAGGAAAGGCTGTGACTCATCCATTTCGGCTGCTCAACACTGGTTATCATACAGGATTTTACAATATGGGACTTGACGAAGCGCTTCTGGAATCAGTGTCCCAAGGAGCGTCGCTGCCGACGCTGCGGTTTTACGGCTGGAACCCTCCGACGGTTTCAGTCGGATATTTTCAGCGCCTTGAGGAAGAGGCGGACCTAGAGTCCTGCAAACAGCGGGGGGTTGATGTGGTCCGCCGTATTTCAGGAGGAGGCGCGGTTTTTCACCACGCTGAACTTACCTATAGTATTATCATGCCTATTGATCATCCTCTTGCAGGGCTGACTATTCGGGAATCCTATGAAACCCTCTGCGCCGGACCGATCCAAGGGCTTGCGCTGCTTGGCGCATCCTGCGAGTTTGCGCCGATTAACGATATTCTTGGGGGAGGCAAGAAGATTTCCGGCAACGCCCAAACCCGCAGGATGGGCTGCATTCTCCAGCACGGCACTATTTTATTAGACCTTGATTTAGACCTCATGTTTGAATTGCTCAGGGTTCCGCTGATTAAAATGAAGGACAAAACCAGCAAAGCCTCGGTGATTCAGGATGTAAAAGCCCGCGTAACCAGTCTCAAGGCGCTTTTGGGACGCGCTGTTTCCTACGAAGAAACCCAGTCCGCCTTGACCGCAGGTTTCAGGCAAGCCTTGGGGCTGGACTTCTCGGTATGTTCGTCAAGCATTACCAGTGCTGAAGAAGCCCGATCTCAGGAATTGTCTCTCAATAAGTTTGCTTCTACAGAATGGCTCCGTCAGCTACCCTCCGCCTAAAGGTTTTTTCTATAAGGTTTTACGGCGAATCAGATAAAACAGGGACCTTTAAAAACGCGGCTAAAAAGACGGTTGAGATCAGTTGTTCGCCGTTGGCGCGATTAGGCGCACTTAATCAGTAAGCCGCCGAATCTACAGGGCTTTTCATGCGCCGGCACCGGTCCTCCCAGTATGCGGGAGGATTCCCCGGTCAGGAAAAAACGCTATTCGTCGCCCTCCCAATCGTCGTCTGAGTCTAAATCAAGGAAATAATTCTCTGGATTTTCCAGCAAATACCGGGCTTTCCGCTGAGAAATAATATTCACCAGCCGATTTGACGGGTTTTCATCAGGATTAATGGCAAGGGCTTTTTCCAGATACGCCCTAAAGGTCTCATAATCCTGGGCGGGTATCGCTATGGACTGTACATACGAAAGATAGGGACTCGCGGATAAGCCGTGAGTTTTCTCCAAACACCGTTCAAAATGAGTTTTCGCCAGATTTTTATCTCCTCCCATGCTCTCCGGCAGAGAACCGTAGAACAAAATATAGAAGTCGTCCAGAGCGCCTTCGTTAAAATCAGGGTCCAGCTCGTAAGCCCGGTTCATCATAGCGGTCAGTTCAGGAATCTTCACGCCCAAACTCAAATCCATCGGATCAAGAGAATAGGCCGACAAGATGCCGGCTACCGCCCAATAGAGAAGGGGCGTGTCGGCTTTTTTCATCTTTGCAAGATAGGAATCAAAGGTTCCCCCTTGATATCCGCCGCTGAACCCCGGATATTTGGCGTCCAAGCCCCCGTAGAGTATGGCGGCTCCCCTAAGATACAGATGTTTCGACCGCTGTTTCGCCTGCTCCCGTTGGTCATATTGGGACGAAGGCAGCATCTCCGCAGGTCCCTGCACAAACGCATTGGCGTACATGATAAAAAGCGACCCGGTAGTGATAATCAAGCCCTCATGTTTGGGATTAGACGCTAAAAGGGATTCATACATCTTGATAGCGAACGGAAGCGCGTCGCCTACCAATTCAGGGTCTGAATCGCCGGTGAATACGTCGCTGCTCCCGCTGCCGGTCAAAGCGTCAGAGACCGACTTCATAGCCATCTTATTAATCGAACAGGAGCAGACAAGCAGCCCCAGAATCAATACGGACAAGGCTTTCATCATCTCAATCGCCGATGACCTTTTTAATATCTTTTTTAATAGCCTCAAGTTTGCGAGCCCCTTCTTCCTTTGCCCCCGAAAGCCCGGCAGGTCCCACTTCAGTACAGCAGCTTGCGTAAAACTTGATCTTCGGTTCAGTGCCGCTGGGACGGGCGCTTACCACAGTGCCGTCCTTCAGGTAAAACTGAAGAACATCGCTCTTGGGCAGGTCTACCGGCTCCGACCGGGACGGCTCTGCCGGATATCTCCACACGGAATCGAGAATATCCCGCACTTTTTCAACTTCTATGCCTCCCAGAGTGGAAGGCGGACTTTTTCGATAATTATCCATAATGCCTTTCATAATAGCCGGACCTTCAGGTCCTTGAAAATATTTGGAAACCCCCATTTCCTGCCAATATCCATTTGTTTTGTACAGATCCTCCAGCCGATCCAAGAGGCTTTTGCCTTTGCTCCGCCAGTACAGGGTCATTTCCGCAGTCAGCGCCGCGGCGGAAACCCCGTCTTTGTCCCGCACCTCGTTTTCCACCAGATACCCGTAACTTTCTTCAGTGCCGTACACCACGGTAGGGCTGCCGGCGGCTTCGCTTTTCCTCCATATATCGGCGATCCACTTGAAACCAGTCAGACATTCAATGCACTCCGCGCCGTAGGACCGGGCGACCCGCTTCTGCATACCGGTTGTAACAATAGAGTTGACCATCGCGGCTTTTGAAGGCATTTTCCCGGTTTCCTTGAGAGACAGAAAGATGTAATCCGCCAAAAGGGTTCCCAACTGATTGCCTGTAACCAGGGCGAAGACTCCTTTGCCGTCAGGCACCGCAATTCCTAAGCGATCCGCATCCGGGTCTGTGGCCATAACCACGTCGGCCCCCACTTCTTTGCCCAGCTTGAGGGCGAGTTCCAGGGCCGGCGCTTCTTCCGGGTTGGGGTAGGAAACGGTGGGAAACTCGCCGTTTCCCTCCCGCTGTTCCGGTACGGTAATGACCTTCAGTCCCAGACTTCCCAGCACGGTTTCAACGTGCAGCGCGCCGGTGCCGTGGAGGGGAGTGTAAACGATTTTGACCTCTCCAGCCTTTGCTTTAATCAAATCCGGTCTGAACAAACGGCTGCGCACCATTGCCTGATAAGGTTCGTCAATTTCCTTGTCAATGATTTTGAGCAGCCCCTTGGACAAAGCGGTTTGTTTGTCTATTTCCTTGATGTCCGTAACCGTATTGACCTCTTTGATGATTCCCTCGTCATGGGGCGGAATCACCTGAGAGCCGTCGTTCCAGTACGCCTTGTACCCGTTGTACTGAGCGGGATTGTGGCTTGCGGTTACCACAATTCCCGTATCGCACTTGAGCTTTCGGATAGCGAAAGACAGTTCCGGCGTAGGTCTGAGACTGGAGAAGAGGTAGGTCCGAATCCCGTTAGCCGCGAGAATCAGCGCGGCCGCTTCAGCGAAGGCCCCGGAATACCGCCGGCTGTCAAACGCGATAGCCGCCGAGAGGGTTCCCTCCGCGGCTTTGCCGGGAAAGGCTTTTTGCAGGTACGCCGCCAGCCCTTGGGTGGCGCTTTTGACTACCAGGGTATTCATGCGGTTGTAGCCGCCGCCGATAACGCCCCGCAAGCCTCCGGTTCCGAATTCCAGATTTTGATAGAACCGATCCGCCAGTTCTTTCCAGTCTTCCGAAGCTATGAGCTTTTCCACTTCGCCCTTGAAATGGGCGTCTTTTTCTTTACCTATATAATCCTTCGCTCGTGCGAGGACGGCGTCTTTATCCATAAAAAACCTCCAAAGGGTAAGATACTTCAGTATATCCGCCAACGCCGTTATGGGCAAGCCTAAGCCGGAGAGAAAAGCGTAAAATAAAAC
>JAITHD010000203.1 GCA_031280155.1 Treponema sp.
CGGCTTAAAGCGGAGGGCAAGAACCCCTTCCAGTTGGATTCCAAAGACCCCACCACGAGTCTGGAAGACTTCATGTATAAGGAAGTACGGTTCAAGAGCCTCAAAGCAGCGTCTCCGGACCGGGCCGACGCGCTGCTTGCCAAAGCGAAAACCCAGGTAGACCGGGTACTCAAGGAGTACAAGTATCTGGCGGAACGCCCCTTCTAAGGGATTGCCGCGAAGTTTTGAGGGGCGGAGGCCGGGCTTCCGCCCCTTTTTCATTATTAAACCTTTTGACAAAGGTTTTTCAGGTAAACGATATTCCCATTATGCAGGCGGAGACGCCCTCAAGAAGCGGGTTTACTAAGCGTTTATCCCAAAATACGGGGAGCAATCTCAGCCCCTTGCCGTAAAAATATCCGGGTCCCGGGCTTATTTTATGCGGATATCCCGGATGTTTTTATTTTTTTATCTTGCTATTATATTTTACCAGAGTAATACTATTGATCAAAATTTTGATTTGTAGTATGATAGATATAGTTATAGGTTGGGATATATTCCGGCTTGAGCCGGCTGTCCGTACTATAACAAACGCCCGCAAGGGTTGTAGTATTTCCTAAACCGTAGGGACTACAGGGATAGCCTGCTGCTACTATCCTATAAACTGTTGAGCAGGAAGCCCGTGGCCTGAGGCGATGGGTAAGAGGAGTGTACCGCATGATAGCAAAGAATGATCTTCCTGGTAGCGGGGATGAAAAAGTTCCACAAGGGTTGCGTCCTGATGGTAAACCATATAGTGTCCTTGTCGTTGACGATTCTATGTTCATTGCAAAACAGCTTAGTCAGATTTTTACCTCTGAAGGGTTTGAAGTATTGGGTACCGCTGGTGACGGCGCACAGGGATTGGAGCGGTACAAGGAACTGCATCCCAGAGTCGATCTGGTTACTATGGATATTACCATGCCCGTAATGGATGGAGTTTCCGCATTGGAAAAAATATTAGAATTTGACAAAAACGCAGTGGTAATTATGGTCAGCGCTTTGGGAAAAGAGGATGTGGTAAAAAAGTGTCTTATTACAGGCGCAAAAAGCTATATTGTCAAACCCTTAGATAGAAAAAAGGTGCTGGAACGGGTTATATCCATCCTAAAACGTTAGCCATTTAGCATATTTACAGCCCTAAAAGGCGGAGGAATAGGTGTTTTTTGGATATGAAGGCGTACTTTTCATTTTGTGCAGCATCTCAGAAATGTTAGAGATAACTATAGATGGTATGGGAATAATGAAAAAGGTATTTAAATATTCTTGACATCATTTTTTACTTTGTTTAAACTGGCTGTTATTAAAAGCGAAGTTCAGTGTTTACTATATAGGTTTCGTTTGAGGTCTTAAGTAAATAAAGCCTGAGAACTAAAAACCAACAGTCAACCTAGAAGAGCATAGGGACTTTGTAGAAATAAGGGTCTGTTAAAACAGGAAGTCGAATGTTTACGCATTTGGCAGCTTATGTATAGCTTTTGCCTACAAGGTTGAAAGCGGATAAAGCGTTTTTTAAATCGCTAAAATTTTTCCGATAGGGGTGAGGTGATGAATTCTAACGCAATAGGGGTACGGCTTAATGGAAATCCTTACCGAGTTCTTGTGGTAGATGATTCGGTGTTTATTGCAAAACAGCTTAGTCAGATTCTAACGTCTGAAGGGTTTGAAGTGGTAGGAACCGCCGCCGACGGTACCCAGGGATTGGACCGGTATAAGGAGATGCATCCTAATATTGATCTGGTTACTATGGATATTACCATGCCGAAAATGGACGGCATTACGGCATTGGAAAAAATATTGGAATTCGATAAAAATGCGGTAGTGCTTATGGTAAGCGCCTTGGGAAAAGAGGATTTGATTAAAAAATCAATTATCACTGGCGCTAAAGGCTTTATTGTAAAGCCTTTAGATCGGGCGAAGGTGTTGGAACGGGTTTCTAACGCATTAAAGATCAGCTAACCAAACGTTTCTCTTCCAGGATGTTTTCAATGGTGAAAGTATCGTAAGAGAGAATGCCGTTTTTTGAAATACAGGTGCTTGTAATGAATATGTATGCTTTGTCGGATGCTCTTTTTTGTATTCCTGTGGATGTTCATACCGCTGATTTGTTTGAAGGTATTTGGACTATTCCGAACGGCGTTTCCCTAAACACCTATTTGGTGAAAGGGGAAAAAACCGCTCTTATCGATTTGATTCAAGACCACCCCCCCGCCGCGTCTGAACAAGTACAAGCCGCCTTAAAGTCTGTAGGCGTTGATTTCGCTGCCCTGGATTACCTTATCTTAAATCATTTGGAGCCGGATCATACAGGCTGGCTGAGAGAATTCCGTGAAAAAAACCCCCGGGCCGAGATTATCGCTACCCAAAAAGGCGTTAATGTAATCAAATCATTCTATACTATTGATACGGGACTCAGGGCGGTGAAAGACGGGGAAACCCTTGATTTGGGAAACGGTAAGATGCTTACTTTTTTTGAAGTTCCTAACATCCATTGGCCCGAAACGATGGTTACTTGGGACGCTTCGTCGGGAACCTTGTTTTCCTGCGACGCCTTCGGTTCCTTCGGCGCTTTAAACGGCCGGCTCTTCGACGATGAATTCAGTGAAACAGAATTGCTCTTTTTTGAAAAAGAAACCCTCCGGTATTATGCCAATATCGTGGCGTCTTTTTCATCTTTTGTGGAAAAGGGAATCCAAAAACTTTCAGCCTTGAATATCGCGTGTATCTGTCCAAGCCACGGCATCGTATGGCGCAAAAACGTCAAAACGATTCTTGACCGTTATCTGCGCTACGCTTCCTACGGGAAGGGGCAGGGGGAAAAAGAAATTGCCCTTGTCTGGGGGTCTATGTACGGCAATACCAAAAAAGGACTTGACGCCCTTATTAAGGGAATTGAGGCTGAGGGAGTTCCCTATTCAACCCACCGAGTCCCGGACGACGATATTTCATACATCTTAACCAGCGTCTTTAAAAGCGCCGGCCTTGTTCTTGCCATGCCGACGTATGAATACGCCATGTTTCCCCCTATGGCGTACGCGATTGACATATTCCGGCGGAAGCATATTCAAGGGAAAACCGTTCTCCGTATCGGTTCTTGGGGCTGGTCGGGAGGGGCTCAAAAAGAATACGACGCGGCGGTTGCGCAGTTTAAATGGAACAATCTTGAACCCTTTGAATGGACCGGCGTTCCCGCTCCTCAAGACCTGGCGGTTTTGGAAGACCGGGGCAGATCGTTAGCCCGCATTGTTAAAGAGGGCTGATTCTCCTTACCGCCGGAACCTGTAGGGAAAAGCAAGCCTATAGGGACGGGCATCCCCTCCGCTCCTTGAGCGGATTCAGGCTAAAACCAATCTGCTGTTGAGGGGTCGTTTCTTGTGCGTTACCAAAATTCTTTTTGGGTTTTACTATTTAAATACAAAAAGAACAATCCAAGAATTCAATACGGTAGTGGGAAAAGACGGCGGCGCCGGGGATCGAAAGATTAAAAAGGATGCCCCTGATATAGACAAACTCGGGTATTTTCATATATAGTAAGGGACATGAAAATCAGCAGGAAGACCTTTGGACTTTTATCCTCTGGAAGCAAGGTGCGTTTATATACCCTTAAAGTGGAAGATTTATCGTTATCCGTATCATCCTTTGGGGCGGCGCTGACTTCGTTATATACGCCTTCCCGTAAAACTGGAAAAGAAGATATTCTTCTGGGGTATTCAACCTTGGATGGGTACACTCATAATATTCCGTTTCTCGGGGCTACCATAGGACGGTTCGGCAACCGTATTAGAAACGCCCGGTTTTCTCTTCAAGGCAAACAGTACAGTCTCCGCAAAAATGACGGGGACCATTGTCTTCACGGCGGACTGCGGGGGTTTGATAAACTCCTTTGGAAAAGCGACGCCTATGAGGAACGGGACGGGGTTTTCG
>JAITHD010000220.1 GCA_031280155.1 Treponema sp.
TGCCGCCGCCAAGGAGCTTATTTCTTTTGAATCCCCAGTAACGCGATATGTTTTCCGATATGCTTCACCAGAGCGTCGCTATAGATATGTTCGTGATCCCGCCAAAGCTTATAGAGGGAATCTCTAAACGTGAAAGACCCGTCAGGATTTTTCCTGCTCAAAATGAGTCCGTAGGTTATATGGATAAGCTGCCGGGCGTCGTTGTGTTCAAAGAGTTTAGGAAGGTCTTCATCTTTGAGGGCATTGAGGTCAGGAATCTTTGTCAGGTCTGTCGTAACATGATAGTATTGGGTCGCTTCATTAAAAACAGACAAGGCGTAATGGTGAATGTCCCGATACAACGATGGATCCGCCATAGCGACAACCCGCATAGCCTCAAGCCAGTTAGTACCGGCGGTCTTAACATGGAAGACCCCTTGGGTCTCTTTGCCTATACTAGGGAATACGCTGAATTTGTCCGACCCTGAATGAATGCTCAACTTGTATCCGAAATGACGGGCAATACCGGCGTGGATTTTTATTTCCTGCTCAAACTGAGCTACATTTCCTTTATAGTCAATGCCTTTCTGAAACTCGCCGCAGAACCGAGGCGCTAAGGTAGCAAACGAAACGCCCTTATTCAGCAGCTCCTTGGCGACAAAAAAATGCTGTAAAGGAGTGGTGACCGAAGCGGTTTCATCTATAGAAATTTCAAAATCCGCTTCATAAGAACCCTGCTTAAAAAATCGAGTATAAATATCCGCGGCAAACAGTATAGCTTCTCCATAAATGGCGGCGCATTGTCTCAATTCTCCCTCATTGAAGGTCAGTTTGATCCCCTCTCCAATATCAAAGGTTTTGTTGAGATAAGCATCTTGATATAGTTTAGACAGGGGCGGCGCATTATCAAGGGTTACGTCATTTTTGATATGCTCAGAACAATCAAGGGTGATCATAGAAAATCCTAGAGAAAGCGCGTATTCCACGTCTTTAATGGTTTTCAGATGATCTCCATCAGCGCCGAACCCTTTTTTGAAGCCCTCCCGAAATACCGCAAACGTCGCCGCATCCAGTACGTCTTCGTAGGTGCGGTTGGTAAGATTCAGCTCCCGAATCGACTGCTGGGCAAAAATCGGGAATATATCGTAGGCTTCAAAAACCTTGATATGCCCCGGCGTGGCTATACCCAGCCGATCTCCTACGCCGAAACTCCGTGGATGTTTCAGTCCTTTTACCGGCTTGGTAAACGGAAAAAGTTTCCGCAAGACCTCCGCGTTCTCGTGGATCAAGGGTACTCGGAACGTTCCCTCCCCAAGGTCATTGCCTTTAAATCCCAGATTTGTTGCGGCCTTTCCAGATTCTTTTGGCGCGACGATGAGAACCGTCTCATCCCCGTCTTTTGCCATAAATACCCTGGAGCTTTCGATGGAGTTTATCGATTTTTCATAGGCTTCAAAGCCAAAATACTGCATAACCATACTTCCTTATTATAATCTCTTACTATCTATACCATCATAATACCTATAAATATATGAATGATTCCGTCAAATGTTTGTATTATACCGGTTATCAGCGTTTTGCCAGTATACTGCGGCTCACTATGGTGCCGGTCAACTGAATAATCTCTACTAAAATCAGAATGACAATCACCGCCGCAATAGTAACGTCCATCCTGAAACGGTAATATCCATAGCGTATCGCCAGATCTCCCAAGCCCCCGCCGCCGATTGCTCCAGCCATAGCGGAATACCCGATCAGATTGATGAGAGTCAACGCTAGTCCAGAAATAAGTCCAGGCAGGGCTTCAGGGATAAGTATCTTTCGGATAATCTGCATATCCGTAGAACCCATAGCCGATGCCGCGGCAATTACCCCCTGATCGACTTCAGCAAGGGCGGATTCCACAAGCCGCGCCACAAAAGGAGCGGCTCCAATGGAAAGAGGAATAATCACCGCTGTTGAGCCTATGCTTGTTTTGATGAGCAGCCGAGATAAGGGTATCAAGAGAATCATAAGAATAATAAAAGGAATGGACCGAAATAGATTTACGATTCGAGACAACACGCTGTAAAGTATCTGCTGAGGGCGTATGCCTGCGGGGGACGCGCTGAACAGAATAGTTCCTATGGGAAAACCAAGCATACACGCGAAAATAGTAGATATGAAGGTCATATAGAGGGTTTCTCCAGTGGCTTTGCGAAGCATGAGCAAAAGGTCCAGCATGGCATTGTTAAGCATATACGAGCTCCTTAGCGGCTTCGGTTTTGGGAGACGTAAATACGCTTTTGACGGTTCCGCCTTCCACAATGCGTCCATCGTCAAAAACCATTACATCGTCGCAAATCGCTCGGACAACCCCCATTTGATGGGTGATAAGAACTACCGTAATTTTAAGCTGGTCATGGATATCTCTGAGAAGATTAAGAATAGATCGGGTGGTTTTAGGGTCTAAGGCGCTGGTCGCTTCGTCGCAGAAGAGGACTTCTGGTTTAGCGGCTAAAGCCCGGGCGATAGCTACCCGCTGCTTTTGTCCTCCTGAAAGCTCCCGGAGCCGCATATTCCGTTTATCCTCTATTTGAACCATATCCAGCAGCTCATCAACTCTGCGGTTAATCTGTTTTTGAGACATTCCCGCAATTTCCAAAGGATACGCAATATTACCCGCTACATTCCGGGAACCCAACAAGTTGAAATTCTGAAAGATCATACCCATCTTTCGTCTTTTCATAAGGAGTTCCTTACCTCTGAGGGTGTCTACCCGTTCATCTCCGTTAATGCCATAGTACACTTCCCCGGTGTCCGGGCGCTCTAGGAGACTCATAATTCTAAGCAGCGTTGATTTTCCTGCGCCGCTTCTGCCAATAATCCCATAGATACTCCCGCTAGGTATCATTAAGTTTACATCCTGTACCGCAACAATCGCGCCATACTGCTTTGACACTCCTTTGAGAATAATCATCTCAATATACCTCTTCTTCTTAACATCGGCATTACCTAACGATAATGTATAGAAGAATACCAGATAATCCCTATATCTTAGTATTTCATTCGTTTTATAATACTGAATCCCCTTATGAATGACAACCAAGCCGCATCACCCTATTAATGGATAGCTCAATTATGAAGCGATAAATGCTGCTTCGCCTTCGGGAATTTTCACCGACGAAAGGGTCAACATAACTTCTTCGTTAGGTTCCAATTCTTTCTTGACCGCTACTTGGGTTTCCATACCCAGAACGGGAATCAGTATGACGTATCGGGGTCCCCGTTTTTCCATCACAACCCCCTTCCATTGGGTTCCTTTTTTATCCGATAGATATACCATAAGCCAGTGATATCGGGACCCCCGCTCGGCTTGTACGATGTTAAGCGCCGCCGCTTCCCCTGCCGCAAGCCGAAGGAGTATTTCGTCTTCATTTAAGGGAGAGTCATTTCGCAAAAATCCACGAATCTGCTGGTGGGCTAACAGATCAGTATACCGTCTGAGGGGACTCGTAACCTGCGTATAGGTATCAAGTCCTAATCCCCAATGAATACCGGGTTTCGCCGAAAGGGTTCGAGGACGCATACACCGGCGGAGCTGGAAAAAACCGGCAAGCCCGTCGAGAGGAGCGTTAGGGGTGTCTCCCGCTTCTTGACTGACGTAGGGGAAAGGAAGCCGCCGCTGCAAAGCCCATAATGCCGCGCTTTCTCCTGCCAAAAGCATACATTCTCGAACTACCGCAGCAGAACGATAGGAGTATAAAGGCTCAACCGATACCTGCCCTTCACAAACAGAAATATGCGTCTCCGGCAGCTCAATGGAGACCGCGCCGGTCTTCAGCCGCCGTTCTACGTTGCGTTCCGCAGCCTCCCGGAGCCGAATCAAATCCGGGACTCCTGCGGCTTTGTCAGGGGACGACGGAACCCCGCCTGTGATTAAAGCGTCCGCTTCTTCATAGGTCAGCCGCGTAACTTTGACCCAAGACCGGAAAATTTCAGTTTCCTTAATAGAAAAATCTTCATTGACGACAATTTTGAAAGAAAGCGCCGGGGATAATTCTGATAAACCGAGCGCAAAAAAAGGCAGAGACTCTTTGCCGAGCATACAGATCGTTCCTTCCGGCAGATACAGGGTTGCTCCTCGCCCCCGGGCTTCAATATCCCCAGGACTTCCCGGGGTGATAACTGCCGCGGGATCCGCTACATGAACCCAGATGCAGGCGTCTTCTATAGAAATCGCGTCATCCGGATCCGCGCTCCAAGCGTTGTCAATGGCAAACGCCTTGAGATGAGTAAGATCAAGGCGCTCTTCCTCTGAGGGCGGGCGTATCTCAGTCCTTGCAGGGGATAGAGAAATGCCAAACCGCGCTGGATAGGGATTTATGTGATGAGTCCAATAGGCGCTGGTTAATAGCAGTCTGTGCGCCTCTTGGGGGGTTTCAGGTTTGCCTAAATCTTTGAGCGTACGGCTTTTATCGGTTTTACCATAGGCTAAGGCTTCAACGTCCTGAAGAAACCGTCCGTCTTCCGGCAAGCGGAGGGTCTTGGTTTTGAGGCGTTCCAGAAAAGCGTCTCGTTCTTCCCGATCCTGCTGCCGATCCTGCCGTTTCCGGGTTCCCTGCCGCACCTCTTCCGGGGATCTGCCCTTCACGGCGTTAATTTCTCCGGTAAAATACAGTCCGTCTTTGAGGAGCAGATATGCAGCCCAGGCGGTTTTTGCTGTATACACGTCATAGACCAATTCCGCAAGCTCTTTGAGGGTCACTGAATTTCCTTCCACCAGTTCCCAAGCGGAATAAGCATCTCCCCCAGGTACATCTTCTTCCAGTCCTGAAAGGGTACAGGGTCCCGGATGGATAAGTTCAATATCTTTTTCCCTGACTCGGATGTTCTCCCCTCCAAGCAGAGATATGGTTATCTTTTCCCCTGTCTCGATTATCAGGGCAGGACGGTTTTTATAGACCGCCAGACTGTTTGTACGCATCATTAACCCCAGTATATCATAGGGAAGATGAAAGAGGGAAGAGGGGATTGTCTCATGGCGTATTATCTGCTTCCTAACAACATCCAGCTTGAAAGCACCGCCGCCCAGTTAATAAGTCCGGTTATCAGGGCGATAGACAGCAATAGACAAGCGCCGCAGAAAACAAGAGAACCATAAGAAAAAAGTTTTACTTTTTTTACCATTCGATAAACTAAAGATGTCAGGGCAATGACAAAAAACAATATCCCCGGCATAACCCTGACGGCAGCACCGCCGCTGTCGGCTAAATCAGAAAGGGCAACGCCGGCTCTCAAGAAAAAAGCGCTGATCTGGTGAAAACGCCCGAACATAATAAAAACCCCGATGCCTATGATAAAAACGCCGCTTATTGTATGTATGAACCGGCGCCAAGGTTTTAGTTTTTCAAGATATTTAAGAAAGGTTCCCCAAAATACCGCTGCTGTCAGAAAAGGCAGTCCTAGCCCCAGGGAATAGACGAGCAGATAACCTGATGCGGCTAATAGTTTACCCTGTTGTCCCGCCATAAGTAAAATACTTCCCAAGATCGGACCAATACAGGGGGTCCAGCCCGCGCCGAAAGCTAATCCGATTAAGAAAGAACCAAGAAAGTTTTGCGCTCCTTGAGCAGGCTGAATTCGTTTTTCATAATTCAAAAACGGTATGAAATCAAATAAAATATTAAATCCTAAAATAATTACTAAAACCCCGGCAGCAGTATTTATTATAACGTTTGCTTCGCCTATGATAAAAAAAATGCCTGAAAACAGTACGCTTAACGCTATAAAGACGCAGGTAAAACCAAGAATAAAACACGCTGTAGACCCTACCAGATGGGCTTGATACGCCGTGTTTTCAGTAGAATCCGGCTTTCCGCCGCTTATAAAAAGCAAATAAGATGAAATCAAGGGCAATACGCATGGAGATAAAAAGGAAAGCAATCCCGCAATAAATGCCGCTAGAATAGAAATATTATCTGTCATATTGAAGCAGCACCTCAAACGCGGAAATCATCTCAGGATTGCTCCAGTCTATACCGCCTACCACGGATATGATAACAGCGCCGTTTCGGTCAAGTATAAATGTCGCTGGAATCCCGCGAACTCTGTATTTACTGCTGACGCTGCCTGAAGCATCCAGAGCCGCCGGAAAGGTAAGTCCAAACTTTTTCATAAATCCGTTGACCTGTCTAGGGTTCTCTTGAATGTCAACTGACAGAATTGCAAGTCCTCTATTTTTGAAGCGCTGATACAAGGCTTCCATAGAAGGCATTTCCTCTCGGCACGGCGGACACCAAGTAGCCCAAAAATTCAGGAATACAACGTTTCCCTTGAGACTGCTGAGGGTTACGGTATTGCCGTCTGCCAGAGGCAATGAAAAATCAATACTCTGCGAAGGTTTCTGCATTACCGGAATACCGGCATTTGCAAAAGCCTTGGCTACTTCCGCAGGTATTCCGGCGGTTGAGGTCTGGGCTGTAAGGTCCACGCCTATAGATATAATCAATAAAAACAAACTTATAATACTATATTTCATAGATACTCCTTCATATTTATTATATCTAATATTGCCGCTATATACAACCGTAAAATAACGCTTGAAATACATAAACAAAGCTTAGTCCAAAGAATTAGATCATAATTATAAACGCGGTTCTATTTTTATGGTATATTTAAGATATGAGTACATTAGAACTAGGTGTTTTTGTCGGCAGTCTTCGTAAAGAATCTTTCAGTCGAAAAATAGCGCATATTGTTACCGGGATGCTGCTGAAAGATTTTCATTTCAAGATTATAGATATTGGCGGTTTGGCGTTGTACAATCAAGATTACGACGATCAAGGCAATGTTCCGCCAGCATGGGTAGACTTCAGGCAGGAATTAGGGTCTCTCAGGGGTTTTCTGTTTGTTACGCCTGAATACAATCGGTCAATGCCTCCGGTATTAAAAAACGCCTTGGATATTGGTTCCCGTCCTTTTGGACAGAATCTCTGGAGCGGGAAACCCGGAGCAATCATCAGCGTTTCTCCCGGACAGATAGGCGGTTTCGGCGCGAATCACCACTTGCGGCAGGTTATGAGTTTTCTGAATATTTTGCTTCTGAATCAGCCTGAAGCGTATATCAGTAAGGTAGACGCCCTTTTAAATGAAAAAGGAGAACTGGTTAATCAAGGTACGAAAGATTTTCTGCAAAGTTACGCCGGCGCCTTTACCCAATGGGTATACCGATGCGTCGGCGCGTAAACCCTAACCTTCCGCAGCTAGGGCTACTCGGAAAACGCTTCCGCTCCCGGGTTCACTGGTTACGCTGATGGTTCCGCCGTGAGCGGTAACAATAGCTTGAGCGATGGTTAAACCGATGCCGGCGCCGCCGGTGCCGCGATTTCGGGATTTATCGGAACGGTAAAACCGTTCAAAAATATGGGGTAAATCCCGCTCGCTTATACCGGCGCCGGTATCGGCTATCCCAACTTCCCACCCTAAAGGAATCGGCAAAATAGTAATAGTAACAGCGCCGGCATCGGTATATTTTATCCCATTGGCAAGCAGATTGATAAAAACTTGTTTGAGCCGGTCATAATCCGCTACAATCAGACTAGGAGTCAGACGCAGTATTATAGCAAGTCCCTTTTCATAAGCCGGGCTCTGAAATTGCTCGCCTACCAGTTGCAGCAGTTTGGCAAGATCAAAAGAGGTCTTGTGCAGCGTAAGATGTTCCCATTCAAGGTTGGTCAGAAGATTTATATCCTGTACCAGCCTAGAAAGCCGGGTGATCTCTTCATGGCAGCTCATAAGCCGTTCTGTCGTGGGTTCCCAAATTCCGTCTATCATAGCTTCTACATTGCCCTGTAAACAGGTAAGAGGAGTACGCAGTTCATGGGCTATATCCGAGGTAAGCTGTTTCTGACGGCGTTCTCCCTCAGCGAGTTCTTTGGCTAAGGTATTGATTGAACAGGCGAGTTCCTGGAGTTCTTTGGTTTTATATCCGTCAAAAACCCGGATATTTCGGTTTCCGCCGGCAATGCAATGCGCCGCTTCACTGGCTTTGAGAATGGGCTTGGCTATAGCCGCCGCAAGAAATGTGGAAATAAAAACGCTCAAAACCGTAAATACCAGTCCTGCTATGAACAAAAGCCGGTTTACCCCAGACAAAAATCGGGATTCACCTTCACTGTAAAAAAAAGGCCCATAGGATTCTATTGTCAAGGTTCCAATCGTAGTGTTCTGATATAAAAGCGGGTATGCCGTATATTGCAAAGAACCCTGTATCTGATGCCGTTCTTCCATGCGGGATGTGATATCATTAAGCACCGCAACGCAATGCTGCATATCCATAGATCTGGCATCCCATAGCGTCTCTCCTTCAGGGCTTTCTACGGTTATAATATACCCTTCATGTACAAAGTGCATTCCTATTGCTTCCATAGTAATCACATCAAAACCATTGATCCGGGGGTTATATATATCCGCAACGGATCTCACAATCTCCTGACCCCGTTCTTTGATTGTTTCCCGGACTAAACTTTCAAACAAGGTTCCTGTACATTGGTTGATGCTAATCGTTACCACCATAAGCGCGGCGCTCACAAACAGCGCATACGTCAATATCAGACGGCTTTTGAGATTTATCATACTTTTTTACAATGCCGGCATAGTATATCATTCCCGTTCATATAGGGCTTTTCAATTATCGTGCCGCAAATATCAGGCATCCCTCTTCCCCTTCGTATGCCCTTACAATCTTTTTGACTTTTTTCCAGAGCGTTTTTTTCATCAAAGTATTCTGATGCCAAAAACCGTGCCGCCTTGTCATGGCTTACCGTGCCGTCTAATACCATAGAAAATCCGGCCGCCGTTTGTCCGCTGCTATACAACAAATAATCACTGTATAAATCTAATAGTTCCTGTCCCATCCTCCTATCTTATCTTATTTCTTATTTTTGTGTAAGGAGAGTTAATAACTCTAATTAAGTCGGTGACTGTACTGAGATACTGGCTGCGGAGGTCTATCTTTTCCTGCGATTTCATAGTCTTAGAAAGCACGTCCGGGAACTTAGGATCAAAGAGTGTTTCAGAGTCTTCTTTGATTTTTTTACAACCCCCATACACACCGTTTCCCAAAACACTGATTTTAATTCATAAAAGGACATCGACAGTTTCTCCGCTATGTCAGAACACGTCATCTGATTTCTCATGTACAGCCGCTTCGTCTCAGCATATTTCTCCGTCAATGACATGACTAAACCGCCCGGCCCGTCTTGGACGCAAGTCCTCCAATTCATCCCGTATCTCTTTGATTCTGTCCTGAATCTTGGCTTTTAATGTAGCGTTCAGCCCGACTATCTTTTTCGCTTGGCTGTTTACCATATCAAATAGCCGCTGAATCAAATCGCTGTTGTGTTTACGCGCCTCTTTAGTCTGCCTGAAACTCTGCGTTACCGCTTTCTTCGCGCAGCGCATATTTTCAGTGGGAAAGCCGCCGGACCTACAAAGATGGCGGACAGGAAGAATTCCGCTGCTCCTCCATAATCCAGAGACGATTACGTTTATCTGGCTAAAGCCGCCAGTTTCTCTCGAATAAACTCGCTCTTTTCCTTTAGTCCGATACTGCCGGTCTGGAGAATCAGTACATTCGGCGCTTTAGGGTCAAGTTTTACCTTCCCGCTGCTTTCCTGCATGAGCCGGACAAGGCGATCAACCTTTACTTTGGATACCTTCCCGAATTCGATGCGTACTAATCCGCCTCGCTCTTTTAGTGAAGAAACAGCAATTTCCCGGCAGATGATACGGATCTCCGCCAGCGCCAGCAGCGACGCCGCCTCGTCAGGCAGAGGACCAAAACGGTCTAATAGTTCGCCATACACCCGCTCAAGCTCTTCCTTTTCCCTGATTGAAGCGATTTTTTTGTATACTTCCATCTTCTCCTGGGCTGAATCAATATAGGCGTCTGGGATAAATCCAGAATATTCCAGTTCCAGAAGGGTTTCAGTTTCAGCTTCGTACTGTTCATTTTCAAGACGCTGTACCGCTTCGTCCAGCAACCGGAGATAGAGTTCAAAACCTACGGAATAAATATCTCCAGACTGTTCCCGCCCAAGAAGGTTGCCGGCGCCCCGGATTTCCATGTCCTTCATGGCAATCTTAAAACCTGAACCTAGTTCGGTAAAGTCTGAGATTACTTGAAGCCGCTTCATAGCCTCTTCTCTGAGAGCCTTATCTTTGGGATAAAACAGATATGCGTAAGCTACCCGGTCAGAGCGCCCTACTCGTCCCCGAAGCTGATAAAGCTGGGATACTCCGTACATATCCGCCCGATCTATGATAATCGTGTTTACATTGGGAATATCAATGCCGTTCTCGATAATAGTTGTGGATACCAGCACATGAAAACCTCCGTGAATAAAACGGTGCATGACGTCTTCCAAATCTTGAGGATCCATTTGACCGTGGGCAGTATCCACCAGCATTTCTGGAACAAGACGCTCGATATTGCGCCGGGTATCAACAAGACTTTCAATCCGATTGTGCAGAAAAAACACTTGCCCTCCCCGTTCCGCTTCCTGACGTATCGCGGCGGCGAGACGTTCCTCGTTGTATTCCTCAACGACTGTTTCAATAGGATGACGGTTTTGAGGGGGCGTCGCCAAAAGACTCATGTCCCGAATTTTCAGAAGACTCATGTGGAGGGTTCGAGGTATAGGGGTAGCGCTCAGGGTAAGACAGTCTACATTAGTTTTCATTTCCTTGAGGCGTTCTTTGTCTTTCACCCCAAATCGCTGTTCCTCGTCAATGACCATAAGACCAAGATTCTTGAAGCGTACATCCTTCTGAATAATCCGATGAGTTCCTACAAGCATATCAATTTCTCCGTGCTTGAGGGCTTCTAAAGTCTTCTTTATAGTGGATTTATCAACCAGCCGAGAAAGCATAGCAAGCCTTATCGGAAATTGAGCGAATCGTTCTTGGAAATTTTCAAAATGCTGTTCCGCAAGAATAGTAGTCGGCGCAAGGAAGGCTGCCTGTTTGCCTCCCATGACGGCTTTGAAACACGCCCGAACCGCAACCTCGGTTTTACCATACCCTACATCGCCGCAGATCAGCCGATCCATAGGATGAGGACTTTCCATATCCGTCTTAATTTCTTCCACACACCGGAGCTGATCTTCGGTTTCCTCAAAGGGAAAAGCCGCCTCAAACATGGTCTGCCATTCATTATCCTCAGGGAAAGAGAATCCTTGAGCGGCTTTACGTTTGGAATAAAGGACAATGAGTTTTTCCGCAATATCTTCCACCGACTGTTTGACTCGAATTTTTCGGTTTTCCCAACTTTTAGAACCCAGTTTATCCAGCCGCGGCGGAGCGCCTTCATTCCCAATATACCGCTGTACCAAATTAACCTGTTCAATAGGGACAAAGACAACTTCTTCCCCCAAATACTCCAGTTTGACATAATCCCGTTCATGTCCCAAAGCCCGAACCCGTTCAATCCCCTTAAAGATGCCAATCCCATAATTAATGTGAACGATATAGTCTCCGGGATTGAGTTCTACAAATGTATCAATAGCGGCGCTTCTGACCGTCTTCAATGAACGGGGAATTCGTTTCCGCCTGCCGAAAATCTCATTTTCCTGAATCACCAAGAGCTTAATATCCGGCAGCGCAAAACCTGTGGAAAGAGGCAGCGAGGCTACCGAGACCGGTTCATCTTTCAAGAGTTCTAAGATTCGTCCAGCTTGAACCTCTGATTCCGCGGCAACTAGAATTTCCCAGCCTTGTTTAGATAGGGCAGTACATTCTTCTTTTAAATAGTTGATGTTACCAAAAAAACTGCGAGGAGGGTCTGCGCCAAGGGAAACCCTAAAAACCCCGGTTTCTTCTTTATTATGGAGAGACAGAAAAGACACTCGTCGGAGGTTTCGCTTGGAAAGTTCCCTAAAGTCAAAGAGGATCCGTTCTGGTTTTGGAACCTCCCGTTCTCTAACCGTTTTAGTATAGAGATTTCGATATTCCCGTTCCAAACTATTCTGAGCGTTTCCAAGACGTTCCCAGTCAATAAAACAAAGCGTTTCGGCAGGGCCCAGGTAATCCGGCAATACTGCGGCTTTCTCGAAAGCCAACGAGAAAAACAGTTCTTCCCCCGCAGTCCAACCCCGAA
>JAITHD010000135.1 GCA_031280155.1 Treponema sp.
TCCGGATGTGAAAAACTTACCAGTGTTACCATTCCCAACAATGTTGTCTCCATCGGGGACTATGTATTTGAGGAGTGCTACGCCCTTGCCAGTGTTACCATTCCTAACAAAATTAACTCCATCGGGGACTACGCGTTTTCCGGGTGCAGCAATCTGTGTTTTACGGTAACCGGTACAGGCATATACCGTACCCTTGATAACGGCAAAATGCTCGTCAAGGACGGTAATGAACTGGCAGCCTATCCTTCGGCCCGCGGTGTGGTTGCACTTCCCAGCAACATTACCAAAATTGGGAACAACGCGTTTTCCGGGTGCGAGGTACTTACCAGCATTATCATTCCTAACAGCGTTGCTTCCATTGGAAGCGACGCGTTTTCCGGGTGCATCAGCATTACCAGCATTACTATTCCCGGCAGCGTTGATTCCATTGGGAGCGGCGCGTTTTCCGGGTGCAACAAACTTGCCAGTGTTACCATTCCTGACAGGGTTACTTCTATTGGGAGCAGCGCGTTTTCCGGGTGCAGCAGCCTTACCAGTGTTACCATTCCCAGCAGTGTTACCTCCATCGGGGGCGGCGCGTTTTCCGGGTGCAGCAAACTTGAAGAAGTAGAGTTTCTCACAAGTGATATAGCTGCGTCGAATTTTCCTGCCGACGCCTTCCCCGGCGGCAATACCGACGACGGCACCACTTTACAAGCTCAATATATCTCTACCGGCGCGGGGACGTATACGTTTGCCGATGATGCGTGGTCAACGTCATAGCGCGGTAAGCGGCAGGGGCAGTCCGGGAGATACCGACTCTCAACTGCCCCTTACTTTGTACCAAAAACGTTTTGCAGCACACCCTGCCTGCTTTGCGGTATAGTAAAAAAGTCGAACAGACCTGCTCGGTTAAAGGAGAAATCTTGGGGAGTAAATCCGGCAGCCGGAACAATCCCCAAGACCCCGCCTAAATCCGGAGGGCGGCTGACTGATACCCAATCATTTTTCCTATTCTTTCAATCCCAAATAAATAAGTATCTTTTCCCAAAAAGATGCTTTTGAGCTAAGGGTTACAGGATAAAGATGATGTAAATCTGGAGCGTCTTGAGCGTGTCGAGGCTGAGTATCAGACCCTTGAGCGGCAAGAAGCCGGTTTACTTCAAGGAGTTCCGGGCGATACTCAAAGTGCATATTATCGTAAAGCGCCCATCTTCCGCCCCAGATGAAACCTTCGTTTTCAAAAGCCTTGATTATCCCTAACGGCGGAATCCAGCGCCGTTCCAGGGGAACCAGCATCCAGTTCTTATCAAAGATTCGTTCCCAAAACCAATACATTACCTTGTTCCCTAAGTACGATTTTTTCGGCTGAATATCCAAAGCTAATCCCCAACTGTGATAGCTTTGGCGCTGAGTTCCTTGAATAGCCCGCCAATTATAACCGCCAATACTATCTATGGAAGCGACAAACAAAGCGACCTCATGATCGGTCTCGGCATAGGTCATAATATGCTGTTCAACTCGGCTAAGAGGTTCAACAATATCTTCATGGATTACGATATTTTTTCCTAAAAACGCCAGCTTGACCTGATGGGTCTCTATCTCGGTCCGGGTGGTCCCGCCGTATAAAGCGCCCTGAAATCCCATATACGGATCGTCTCTATCCGCTTCCCCTTCCACTCGAAGGGCTTCAATGTCGCTCTGGGAATACATTGCAGGATCAGGAATATCTTTGGGATATAGAGAAAACATTTGGGAACGATAGGATTCCCAATCATTCCGCAAGCCCTCTGGAAGGAGTCTGCCCTTAGCCCAATAAAAAACTTCGTCCCCAATCGTAATAGTCCAGTCCCCATTAATAAAAGCAACTTTTTCAACTTTATCTGGGAAGGTATGCTGAAAACTTTTAAATACCACTTCACCTTCTAATTCTTGAGCTTCAATCATTGCGGAGAAAAAGAACATTAAAACTATAACGGTAATGCTGTTAATCATTCTGTACTATACTTCTTCAGTCAACTACCCTCGGCTTTAGGCTGGGGCTTGGGGCTTGTTCCGGTTGCCCGGGTTACTCCCCAAGATTTATCCTTCGATGTTACGTTCCCGTGTTGCCTGGGCAGGTCTATTCAACATAGTCAGTATACCACAAGCCGGACAGGAGGTCAAGCATGGCGTTACAAAACGGTTTCGGTGCGCCTTATATCCCCAGTCCTCAAGGCAGGGGCTTTACGGCGCGTGAAAAATATCCGCACTTCACGGTTTTTCTCTTAAAACTTCTCTATGTCTTTAAAATACCGTACCGTACCTACTTTGAGTTCGTCAGTGGCTTCTTCGTCACAAACAATGATCGACTTAGGGTGCATCTGAAGACAGGAAAGGGTCCAAAGATGATTGACTCCGCCTTCTACCGCCGCATGAAGGGCCCGAGCCTTGGCGTGTCCGTTCACGATAATCAGCACTTCTCTGGCATCCATAATGGTTCCAACCCCTACGGTGAGGGCGATACTCGGAACTTTACGGAGGTCTCCATCAAAAAAACGGGCGTTCGCTATTTTTGTGTCTTTGGTAAGAGTCTTGACGCGGGTCCGGGAAGCAAGAGACGACCCAGGTTCGTTAAAAGCAATGTGACCGTCGCTCCCCATACCCCCAAGAAACAATTCAATCCCCCCAAAAGAGGCTATTTGCGCTTCATAGCTTTGACATTCGGCGATCAAATCAGAAGCCATGCCGTTGAGAATATGGACATTGTTTTTATCTATATCAATGTGGCTGAACAGATTATCCCACATGAACCGGTGATAACTTTGAGGGTGGGTCTCGTCAAGCCCCACATACTCATCCATATTGAAGGTGATTACCTGGGCAAAAGAAACGCTTCCCTTCTTGTGAGCCTTGATAAGCTCCCGATAGATTCCCAGGGGGCTGGAACCAGTAGGCAGCCCCAGCACAAAAGGTTTGTCCTTACTAGGGGCAAACGCATTGATTCGGTCTACGATATACGCCGCAGCCCAGGCGCTGGCTGCATTATAATCTTCTTTTATAATAAGTCTCATAGTTCGTTCCTCCTTTATATCTAAAACTCGTTTTTCTTGATAAAGCCCCCAACAATAACCGCTAAGACCTTAAAATCTTTATTGAATACGGTTATATCCCCGTCCCGTCCGGGTATGATCGCTCCTTTCCGAGTATAGCGCATTACCTGGGCTGGATTAAAGCCGGCGGTCTTTACCGCATCTTCTAATGTAAAACCCATAGCGCAGAGATTTTTTATACCCTGTATCATGGTCAGCGCTGAACCAGCTATCACATCATCAACTTTCCGATGAAATACGCCGTCATGGAATACCACTTCTTCCCCATTGGCAAAGAAAGGACCTACAGCCTGTTCAGTCGGTTTGAGCGCATCCGTAACCAGTACAATCTTGTCAAGAGGTTTATCCCGCAAGAGCAGTTTAAATAGGTCTGGATGGACGTGACAGCCGTCAGCAATGATTTCACAAGACATTTCAGGATGAATAAGTACCGCTCCCGCCGCGTTGGGATTCCGGTGATCCAGTTTGCTCATAGCGTTAAACAAATGAGTCGCATGGAGAATACCCGCCTGCATCCCTTCAACCATGTTTTCATACCGAGCGTCTGTATGCCCGGCTTGCAGGACGATTCCCCGCTTGATGCAATAGAGCGCCAGTTCCCGCATCCCTTTAATCTCAGGAGCCACCGTCATGTTCACAATATGCCCCTCTGAAACCTGCCAAAGCTGTTCCATAAGAGGTATATTAACAGATTTCACGGTTTCAGGGCGCTGCACCCCTAGCCGATCTGGAGAAAGAAAGGGTCCTTCCAGATGCAAGCCCATGATCCGAGCCCCCGGCTCTTTGCCTATAGCGGAAGATATCTGGGCGACAGTTTCCAGCATTTTGTTTTCTTCCTCTGGGTAAAGGGTGGGATTAAAAGCGGTTACTCCATATTGAGCGAGAAGCCGGGACATTTCCAGTACCGAATCAGCGGAAGCGTCGTCGGTTCCGAATCCGCCGAATCCATGAATATGGGTATCAATAAAACCCGGGGCGATATACGCTCCCTGAACGTCAATGATGCGTACGTCTGATCCGAAAAGTTTGCGTTCAAACCGTTTTTGAGAAAATACATCCGCTACCAAGCCGTCTTCAATCAACACCGCACAGCGCTCCATAGCGGCAAATCCGGTCATGACCGTTCCATTATGCAGACAGATAGAAGTCATATACTATATCATACAGAAAATATTGAAAATAATCTATAAAAACTTATATTCTTTTCACACATCTGAATAATTCTTCTCGGCTGATTTCAAACCAGAGCGGACGCCCATGAGGACACCGGGGAACCGGCAATTTTAAAGCCGCTTCAGCTAAGGCGAGAGCTGCCGATTCATCGAGATATTCCCCGTCTTTTATTGCGCTGTGACAGGAGAGGGTAGCGGCCCAGTGTTCGGCGATATTCTCTCCCGCATCCTTGAGATTCAAAATCGCTTTAACCGTTTCTGTATCCCCAAGCCGCCACACCGCAGGAAGGGCTTCGACACGCCAAAAACCATTATCCGCCTCAATAAAGACCCCCAATTTCGACAATTCTTCCTGCCGCATCTCAAGGAACCGATCTTCTTCTTCGCTTTCAGTGCCAAAAGGAATTGGTACCAGCAGTTCCTGTTTAGGAATAGGCTTGGCAAGAAACTCCTCATAAAGAAGCCGTTCATGAGCGGCGTGCTGGTCTATGATAAAAAGCCGATTATCTTGTTCGACCATAATAAACAGATCAAAGAGTCTTCCCGCATATTTCAGATTATATAATGAACTTGGGTCCGCGGCCCAGCTTAGGGCATCCGATTCCGGCGCGTTATAGGACTGATTAAACGGCGATTCCAGGGCTTCCCTGGCTAGACGTATCGTATCAATAGATGGATCGTTCTTTTTCCAATACCCAAAGGGACCTTTAGATTCTTTTGAAAAATTAAGGGAATTCTGTAAATCCGGTTCTGTATCTTCTTCGCGGTACTGTTTCCCCATAGCAAGGTTCCGGTGGCGCACAAAGTCTCGGATCGTTTGGGTTACTCTATGATGAATAGTCCCTGGATCAGTAAATCGAACTTCCCGTTTAGCAGGATGGATATTGAAATCCGCCATTGCCGGATCAATGTCCACATATATCGCTCCTATTGGATGAGTGCTGTTAGGAAACCAGCCTTGAACCCCGTATTCCAGGGCTTGAAGCAGGGAAAAATCATGAATTCGCCGGCCATTAGCAAAAACAAACTGCTGCCGCCGGTCATTACGAGATAATTCATACCCTCCCAGTACAATCGTTACGGTAAATCCATTGCCAGACGCGCTGATTTCATGAAGAAATATCCCTTCGTCTCGATGCAGCAAGGCTGCGGTAAAACGTTCTTTTCGGCTGGAAACCGGCGGAAGACATATCTTGAGCTTTTTATCTTGGGTAAAACGGAACCCAATACCGGGAAAGGCTAAGGCTTTATCTATAAAAGTGAGTTTGCATTGATTGGCTTCACTAAAATCCCGTTTTAAGAAACGTTTCCGCACCGGTATAGTATCGAACAAATCCGTCGTCCTAACACTGGTTCCTTTGATACGCCGGGTCTGTTCAACCTGGGGTTTTACCGTTTCCCCAGGACCTACCTCCAAACGCCAAGCGTCTCGTCCGCCGGTACTGGTGAGAATCTCCAAATGTGAAACTTCCGCAGCCGCCGCAAGGGCTTCTCCGCGAAAGCCCAAGGTTTCAGCATACTTAAGATCATTCATGGAACGGATTTTACTGGTAGCGTGAGTTTTCCAGCATAGTTCCAAATCTTCCCGGTCCATGCCGCTGCCGTCGTCGATTACTTCAATACGACGGCTTCCTCCGGCTTCGATGTTTACTTCAATGAGCGTGCTTCCCGCATCTATCGCATTGTCAATGAATTCCCGAATCAGCCCAGCCGGGCGGTCAATGACTTCGCCGGCGGCTATTTTTCGGGCTTCCTCCATAGGAAGCAGTTGAATCCGGCTTCTCTTTTCTTCCATAATATTAAATAGTAACCTATTACCCCTCTTCGTCAAATAATCCTAATTCCGGACCAACCTCAGCCTTAACTTCAGGTCCATTCATCAGTATTTCGATCCGGCTTTCCACTTTTTCCAGATCCTTTTCCAAGGTTCTGGCAAGTTTGATCCCTTCTTCAAAGGCTTTGATGGCTTCGTCCAAAGGAATTTCAGTCTTCCGAATCTGTACACTGAGGCTTTCCAGCCGTTCCAGCCGCTCTTCAAAGTTTTTCATGGTTCCTCCGCAATATTCATATACCTATGAAGTCATTTACAGACCTTCTGAGGTCTCAATCTTTTCGGCGGTCGCGGTAATTATCCCGGACAAGGGACGAATGATAAGACTTTCACCGGCTTTAACTTCTTCCGCGGTTCGCACCAGCTTGCCGGTATCTTTATTGGTGACCACTGAGTATCCCCGTTCCAGAATCGCTTGAGGACTTCCCGCTTCAAGGCTTCGCTTTGCAAGCTCCAGCCGCCGGCGCAGACTGGTTATACGTTCCAAAAGACTGTGAAGCAGTTTTTCCTTAGCGTCGTCAAACCGTACCAGCCGAGGCTGGAGTATAGAGCGCACCCGATATTCAAGATCATCGGCGTTAAAAAACGTAATAACGGTCTGAACTTTTTCAATTCTAGTCTGCAGCAGGTGAAGCATCGTTTTTTCCATATTTCTGATGAACCTCAAGGTCTCTTCTCGATTGGCGCTGACCAGTTCCGCCGCCGCCGAAGGGGTAGGGGCCCGAAGGTCTGCGGCGAAATCGCTTAACACATAGTCTATCTCATGTCCTACCGCGCTGATTATCGGAATTTCTGAAGCTCCTACTGCTCGAACCACCGCTTCTTCTGAAAACGGCAGCAAATCTTCCAAGGAACCCCCGCCTCGTCCAAGGATGATCACATCCGCCAAGCTCCACTGATTAGCCTGTTCTATACGCCGAGCAATAATAGAAGCCGCTTCGCTGCCTTGAACCGGCGCGGGCAGGATGATTACATGAATTCCCGGGGCTCGGCGCTGTACTATCGCGAGTATATCCCGGACCGCCGCGCCGGAAGGAGAACTCACGACTCCAACCGCTCTGGGAAAACGGGGGATAGGCTTTTTTCGTTCTTGATCAAAAAGTCCTTCTTCCGCAAGAGCCTGCTTTCGTTTTTCCACGATAGCCAGAATATCTCCGGTTCCAGCAGGTTCCATATCGTCGCACACTATCTGATAGGCTCCCCGCTGTCCGTAAACCGAAATATTCCCCCGTACCCGCAGCAGCATTCCATCCCGAGGCGCAAAAGAAAGGGTTTTGAATCGGTGTTTGAACATTACGCCGGACAGAATCGCTCCAGGGTCTTTGAGGGTAAAATACCAATGTCCGGTACTTGAGGGACGCCAGTTGGACAGTTCTCCTTCCACAATAATCGAGTTAAAAAAGCCGTCCAATTTTTCCCGTATACGTTCAGTAAGTTCTGAAACTGAAAATTTCCGCGCCGTATCCATAAAAACCTAGTATAATAGAAAAATGACAAATGAGAAAGGAGGAAAAAATCTCATATACCCTGAAAAATACGCGGTCCGCATTTTTTTCATTCCTCATTTTTCTCCAGGGTTAATCGAAACTCGGTTTGAAACCCCTCGTTAGAATCGAGGGAGAGTACGGTGCTGAACATGATACAGGTAGACTGATACAATTCCTTCCAAACGCCGTTGACAGCATAAGGACTGTAAATGGGTCTAATCCAATGTTGAAAAATCTGATCCGATGCAAGGGTGAGGGCTGTCTCGTTTTTGAGGTCTTGAAACGTAATATCCCCAGCAGGAGATTCTAAGACCCGCAGGAACAGTTCTTCGTCGCTGTGAAACGAGAGGTCTATACTGGGAATAAACTGAAAGGTTTCAGAAACAGGTCCTCGGTTATACAGGGAATAATTCACTACAAGAACATCTTTTTTTAGATGATAGCTTTTTTCCAATTCTATATTCCCGTAAGGAATAGCCGGTTTAACCGGAAGCCGGAAATAAACTCTGCTGTGATCTTTATCCATTCTAACTAATTCAAATTGTTCTTTTCCGCAATGCCTGCCGTAAATCAAAGGGGAATCCAGCAGATCTTGAAAAGCCGCCTCTGGAGAAACTAATCGATCCGTAAAAGCAGTCCGCCTGAACCCTTGATTAAAGGTATCCAGATAATTCCATGATCGAGGAAGATAATCAAATTCAAAGACGCTTGCCCCTTCAAGTTTGATATAACAGTTAATATGTTCTCCTTGAAAAAGGTACTCTCCTTCGCCGTCTAAATCAAAATCAAAATGCACTAAAGAGGGCATAAAATCCCCCATCTCACGGGTTATTTTTTCCGCTTCCAATAGGGCCCGGTACGCGGCTTTTCGCACTGAATGACAGGGAATACCGCCGTCTCTGGTAGGGCAAAAGGAATCATACCCTTGAGCTTTCCAGAGTTCCTCTCGGGCGGTGCGTTTCCGGGACTTGTCCCCTCGAAACTGATTGATTAAAACATGAGTAAACATCATCTTGGCGTAAAGGCTGTTTGCTTCAGGGTACATGATTAAAAACTGCCGAGGCAGACTGGTTTGCCGGGTAAAAGCATGGTCTGGAAAGATTTCTTTTTGTAAGGAACAGGGAAAATACGCTTTTTTGAGATGTCTGGTGGTTTTGAAAACTTTATTGGGAAGGGTAAACTCAATCTGAGATTCAAAAGCGGAAAGATCTTCAAAAAAACGATGAAATGTGAACTCCGCAGCCTCTGTATCGGGATTTTCTATAAAAAATCGTTTTGGGAACACACACATAACCTGTTCTTTTCCCGGATTATCTCTATGTATATGGTTTTGCAAGGCGTATTCTATGACTTCAGAAGCCCGCTGCTGGGCGAAAGCAGCGCCAAGGCAGCTTAAAATCGGAAAAATTGTGATGATTTTACCCTGATCCTCCGTAATACTTGGGGCGAAAGCGTGGTCAGATAATCCGCTTTGTCTAAACTGCTTCTCATCAAGAAAAGTATACCGCATCCCGCAGGCGTTCAAAGGACCTACTAACTGGGGTTCCCAAGCCATAAGGGGCAGCATACAGCCTTGAGGACGCTTACCGAATTGTTTGCGAAGATAGGTAGTAAGTAATTCTATCTGCCCTATTCTGTCTGAAAGCGGCAGGAGAGGCATCATCGGTTCATAAAAGCCTCCGCCTAATAATTCTACTTGTTTTCGAGAAACCAAATCACCGATGAGCATGAAAAATTCAGGATGAAACCGTTCCAGCCACTGTAAAAGCACCCCGGAATAATGCAACGCCGTTTGAATTTTTGGGTATTTGTACAGCGTCGAAATAAAGGGTTTTAACTCAGAGCGATAAACCGCTTCAAACGCCGAATCTCCCGCACTCAAGGGAATATGATAATGAGAACCCAAAATAAACTGTATTGTCATGTTATCCTAGAATATACCAAGAATAGTAAAAAAAATAGTCGTAAGAGACATAAAAAGCAAAGATAAAAGTCCTATGGTAATAAGCATCAGCGGCCGCCCCCGCAGGGGTACCGGGACCATCTCTAAAGCGGAACGCTTACGGATATAGTGCAGCAGGACCATCGTAAAAAGACTGCCCAGAGCAAAACTCAGAGACAGGATCGCCGCATCTAAAGGCGTTCCGGCTATGTGAAGGGTCAGCCAAAGCGAGGTCAAAACCAGACCGTTATACCCAGACTCTGAGGCAAAGAGTTTTGAATCAGGAACAATATGGGGGATAAACCGGGCGCATAGGGTTTCAAGTCCCACACAGGTTAAGGCGCTGCACGGAAAAAGCAGCACGTATTCAAGAAATCCAAAAGCCAGAGGAGCAATAATATAGGAAAAGAAAAACCAGAGTACCAGAACTGATACAAAAAGAACCCCTCCTTGAAAAAAGGGAATAGGCCCAGCCCGCTCTTGACCTTCGATAATGCCCTGTATTCCTAAGGCAAAATGCAGTATCAGATTAAGCGAGAGACTTGCACAAATAAATAGCGATATCATGCCGCCTATCATGAGGATCCTCCTAGGAATTCGATTTTTTGATGTTGCGGAACAGCGCCGCCCCATAGCCTAGAAGCAGAAACGCTCCCGCAGAGCTGCCTATCACTCTGATAGGCAGAAAGGAATTTCCTTCAAAAACAGGGAACACTTCGATAATCCCCAGAGGTCCTCCGGGTACAGACAGGGACATAAACCCAATGGGTTCACGGATCAGCGCAAAAGCAACGATCAGTATACCAAGAGAACCGGCTTCTAAAGAAGTATTGAACAGAAGTTTTTCAAATTTCGCTTGCCCAAGGTTTATCCGAGAGAATGTCGAAGAACCTATGCAGTAACAGGGTACCAGCAGAATGACGTAGCCTGTTTCCATAGCCAGCAAGGGGCTGAAGAACCAGAGAAGGAGCAGGTAGCAGCTTCCTAAAAAACTGGTGAGCAGAATAAGGATCGCCTTTTTCCCTATATTGGGATAAATCGGCTGGGTGAAAAAAAGTATGGTCACAGTTATATCATACACCCATAGAAGCGCTATCCCAGTAACCAGTCCAAAAGCAAGCCTGCTTGAAGCCATAATTAAGAGCCCTGCTCCGGCTAATGTGGAAAGCGGAGTATGCAGGTCTCGAAACAGAAAGGTTTTAAGCGAGTGGTTCATAGATCCTCCTGAAAATGCGGTAAATCCCCTTCTATACGCCGTATATAGGCAGCAATGATCCCTTTGGGAAGCCGCTTTAAGGTCTGGGCTACATAGGTATTAAGAGGAATAATTTCATCAACCTTGCCTTTATCGGAAACTATTGCCACACAAGGAAAACGAATTCCTTCAGACATCATAGCAAATACTAACGCCCGACGTTTAGAATCTTTCAGTGTATACCAGGTTCCCAAAGGAACCCGCCCTTTAGGAAGCTCTATCCGCGGAACAGGGGTTTCTAAATACTGGGTATACCCCATAGCAGCCAAGATGCTGTTTACATTTCCCTGTAGGAGTCTGATCCGTATAGGCTGGGTAAAAAACCACAATGCCCCGCTTACAGCAAGAAGTCCTAGGATCCAGGCTGTAAAAATCCCTAGCCCCTTACCATTGGTCTCTCCAAGAAGGGCAATTTTCATGCAGGTTTCCTCCATTTTTCATTTCCATAGAAAGTCCGGCTTTCAAAATCCCGGATCAAGGGTACGACTGTATTAACCAAGGGTATGACAAAAAACGCGCCGTATATCTCTAACCCTTGATACCTGAATAGAAAGGTAAGCCCTCCGGCAATTATTGAAACCCCCAAGGTTCCGATATTCGATTTAGGTCCTGTAGCCGGATCAGCGGCTAATATGAAAGCCGTTACCAAGACGCCTCCTGAAAAGAGAGCGAAAAACAAATCCCCTCTGCCCAAGAGTCCTCCAAAAGGTATAGCCCCAAAGAGCCTGACCAGCAGTGCATAGCCTCCCAAATAGGCTGCGGGAACCCAAGAACGGTTAGTTTGAACTCCGGTTATGATGATGGTTCCCACTAACAAGGCGAGAATTCCCCGATCCGCAATGATTCCGGGAGCGGAAGCGTTGAATAGTTCCAGGTACATTCTTGGGAATTCCAGCCTGATAAGAGAAAAAAGCCCGTCGTTTAAAGCCAATTCAAGCAATTTATCTAACAAAGCGTTTGAAGCCGTTCCATAATCGATTCCCATTAATTTAAGAATCCCCAAAGGAGCGCCTTCGGCATCAGTAATCCCCTGATGTACGCCTTCGGCTATCAGGGTCAGCGGGGACTGTTCCAAAGCCTGTTTAAAGGCTTCGGGCCAAGAAAACCGAATAAAAAGCCAGCCTCCTATTGCGGGATTCATCCAGTTTGCGCCAACGCCCCCAAAACTATGCTTCACCACAGTCATGGCAAAAGCCGCGCCCATAGCCGCATAGATTGGGTGCAGTTGATTGGGCAGGAGCATCGCAAGAATAAGCGCTGACGTAACCGCGCTTCCGTCTTTTATGGTTCCAGAACGGGGGGTTCTGAAATAGATCAGCGCTTCCGTAAGTACCGCGGTAACCACAGCGGTACTCGCAAGGATCAGGGATGCGAAGAAATCTGTCAGGGAAGACTGAAAAACAACCAAAATCGCGCATAAACTGACCAGCCACATACGGACCGCGGTTGGACGGGCAAGATTTATTTGGGGTTTATACAAACGATATTCCTGTTTCGCCATGGCTTAGGTCCTCTTGGCTGCATCTTGTATGACGGTACTCAGCGGAAGCCGTGACGGACACACCAGATCGCAGCACCCGCAGCCATGACATTCCGCGGCGATTAATCCAGTCGCTTCAGACTGGAGACGTTTGATCTCTTTGTAGAGCGCTTCTGGGTCTAAGGCAACAGGACATACGAGCCTGCATTCGCCGCAGCCAATACAGTTCCGCATAACAGTGCCGCCGATCTGTTTTTCCAGAAGCGCCGCCGCCGCATAACTGGTCTTAACTATAGGCTCGTCTAAATCCGTTACCTGCCGTCCCGACAGGGGAGATCCAAGGATAATCCGTTGAGGCTCTTCCACAAAGCCGCCGCATTCATCAAAAAGGTCTCTCAGCCTTGTTCCTATCCGCGCTCTCAGGACTTGGGGATTTTTTACCGCCGAACCTCCTACGGCAATGTACCGATCCACAATGGGCTTTTTCAATTTTATCGCGTCATGTACCGCCGCCAGCGTAGCAGGACCTATGATAAGAAAGGAACCTAAACTAAGACCTTCGCTTTTCTCATAATTCCTCAGAGCCAATTCCAGTTCCCGCCGGTTTTTCTGGGGATACCGAGTCTCTGTCAGCATAAGCGACGCGGGAATACCGTAATTCCCGGCTTCTTCAAGCAGCATATTCCCTAAAGCCTTCTCACGGTACGAAACCGCATATACAATACGGTTTATCTGGACTGAACGGCAAATAATAACGCTTCCTTCGACTACTGCTTTGAGCCGTTCCTGACAGAGCACATAATCCGCCGCAAGCCAGGGATCGTCGAACACGCAGCGGACCACTAAGGCGACAGTCCCGGCGTCACTGTTACGGGAATGTATTGCTCCAAGGAATTCCGCCAAAGGCTGACCAGAACCTTCCATTTCTACGACTCCATACTCGGCAATAAGCTGCTGGAGGGCAAAGGGCATGAGTTCTTCCCAATGGAATATTTTTTCTTCTTTTCCTAATTTCTCAAAGCCTCCTCCTAAACGTATGACTAGTCCTTCGTTAGTTATGCCCTCCGGAGTTTCCCAAGAGACGGTCCGAACCACTTCACCCGGAACTGAAGCGTGGACATTTGCCGATCCAAGCCCTTGGGCCCGGGCTATAAGCATCCCTTCCCGCACCCGATCCCCGGGGGCGACCACCGGCGACGCTTTGCCTCCAGTATGCTGGATCAGGGGGATCACTGACAGTACCGGAAGGAAAGCGACAACCCCAGGGGTTTTAGGGGGAACTGTCGAATCTTCAAAGGTTATCCCGCCTTGGGGAAATTTATATACTTTCATGCGGCTATCCGTTTATCATTATATACTAAAAATGTTTTTTTTTCCCTTTGGGGTCTAATCTGAACTATCATCATATATTCCCCTAGTACCAGCAATACTGGAATCAATACCTTCATTATGATCATAAAAACCAAACCAGTATCTTGGGTATCAGTATGTTTAAAATCCCTCAAAAATGCTATCAGGTCTTCCAGAGGGAATAGAGGGATTTCAGCCTTTTTATAGTAATAATCTTCTGAACCAAGCTCCGCTGATTGGGTAATAAGCCCGTCTTCTCCCAGTACATACTGGGTATAGCTTAATTTATTCTGTTCATCAGCATTAGACAATCTAAGGGGAATAAAAGAAAAAGAACGCTGAAAGTCCAGATGTTTTGTATAGTCCTCAGCATTAACAAAGCACCTCGGATCCGCCAGAGGTCCAGGCGCATGATAGGTTCTTTCTATAAGGGGCGACAAAGCAGTAAGAGAAACTAACGCGAAAGGGAGGATCACCCCGCTGCTTGCCCTTTTATGAGAAGAAGCCAACAGATACACAGCCGGTGGGGTTCGGTTTGATTCAGTCCAGAAAGCAAGGGCAAGAAGACAGAAAACCCCTAGAGCCGCGGGAATTCCAATTTGTATCAGGGTATTCCGGTCGGTAAGCCCCGGCATTCCCTCTCTGTCAGGACTGAAAACCCCCGGTATATTCCAGAATAGTGCGGTCCACAAGCCCAGACTTATAAGGCAGAGCAAACTTCCCAGCCCGAAGGCAAATACAGCTCGGTTCATTGATCTGCTCCAAAGCTGACGAATCAAGGTCATTAAAATATGAGATCCCCCGATAAGCCCTGTACCTAACGCAAGCCCTCCGGGACCGGTCCATACCAAAACCCCCAAGACCGGCAGGATTGTAGCGGTAAACAGGGGAGCGTTTGACAGAATTAAGGCTCCTATGGAAGCCAAAACGAAAAGAAGGAAATAGTACAGCAAGGGCTGTTCATATCCTAAAAAAATGATTGAAAAAGGGATATCTCCTAAGTCTGCCGACAAGGACGCTTCAAACTGTTGGGTCTGCTTTTTGTTGATCCAATTATCTGAAACTGATAAGCCCCTCCAGGAGGGACCTGAAAAAGGGATAAAGAACAGGCGTTTTCCATCTCGTACAAAAAAAGCCCGCAATTTTTCCCCGTAACCGTCGTTCCGGGGGTCAAAATCTTCAAGCCGATCTTCGTATTTGTCTAAAGGAATCTGTTCTAAAGTTCCAAAATCATCCAAAAACACCCATTGGGTAGACTCTGACAGATACGCTTTGGCAAGAGCTTGAGATATCCCATCTCCAATCAGCCGATCCGGATAAGAGGCGTCTACTGCAAGCGCTGCATAACCTTCTTGGATTTTCATGGGAATGTTCTTGATCACGAGAGCAACCATGAAAGCCGTAAATCCAAGAGAGAAAAACGCTGAAATCAGTAGGGATTTCCTGAAAGACATCTGGACTAAAGCCTATAAACTAGCGTAAGCTGCGGCAATAAAAATACCTAACAGCCCTCCGACTACCACTTCTAAAGGGGTATGACCATTGACTTCTTTTACCGGATGATACTCGACGTTCAGCCGGTCCGCCACATTCCGTCCCAGGAGATTGAGTACTTTAGCTTGGATACCTGAAGAACGGCGTACTCCCATAGCGTCCCGCATAACAATGAGGGCAACCCAGAAGGAAACAACAAACAAATTTGAGCTTAACCCCTCTTTAAATGCTACTGCTATTGTCATTGCCGTAACCATTGCCGCATGACTTGAAGGCATTCCGCCGGTACGCCAAAAAAGGGTTTCCGCTACCTCTCGGGGACTTCTTTTGCGGGTACTGAGTAATAAGATCACCGCTTTGATAACCTGTGCAAAAAACCAGCTTGATACAGTAGATAAAAAAATGGGATTTTCAAAAAAATTTTTCAGCGTTTCCCCACGTACTGATGTTGCTAAGGACATTGTTTAAATTTCTATTAAAAACAGGGAGTTTGTCAAGATAGGGAACCAGGGTAAAAGTATGTAAACCTTGGGAGCAGTGATTTCTGAGAGATTATCAAAAAAATCCGCAGATTACGCTGATTAATCGACGATAGCAGTGAAAATCTATATAGGGTAAAGGGTACGTGCGTTTGCCTTGACCAGCGTAAGCCGGCGGAATAGCCCTCAACTCATGGCTTCTTCCCTATTTCCGCAAAAATATCCGTATTCATAGACTTTCGGCTATATCTTTTTCGCAAGGTTTTTTTGTTTTTCCCGCAGGTTTTTTATCAAGACGGCGTAGCGGCGTAGCGGGCGAAGTCTGCCCTAATTTCGGAGGCGGCTCAAGATTGTCGCACCCTTTCATAAAAAAATGATAGAGAAAAAACAGCTTTTTGGTCAACCTAGTTTACCAAACGCGCCGTAAAGCCCCTGCCTTTAGGCAGGGGGATATAAGGCGCAAAAAATCCGTAAGGATTTTTTAGTTGACGGCTTGTCATGTCTATCCTTCCTGTGATATACATATAGACGTACCGTGGGACCCACGGGAATCTACGCTTGTGGGAGATACAGTAAGACCGGGGAGCATGGGTTGGAACCGCCGTAAAAGCTCCCTGTAGGGAGTTTTT
>JAITHD010000234.1 GCA_031280155.1 Treponema sp.
TATGATAAATACTATCGTAATAAAAAAAGGAGGCAGTATACCTTTTATTAGGAAATTAAGTTGATCCTGTTTTTTATCGAATATATGTGCTAAATAGAGAGGCAACACAAGTTTCACCAATTCTGAAGGCTGAAAGGTTTCGGAGCCGATACGAAACCATCGGGCCGCGCCATTCTTGGTAACTCCTATCACTGGAAGTAGCGGGAGAATACAGAGAATTACTGTTGCCAAAACAAATAGTCCGGGTAAAGACCATTTTCGGGCTATATCCAAATTAATTTGAGAAATGATAAAAAATAGCACCAATCCTATCCCTAAAAATATGATCTGTCGAGATATTAAATATACTCCATCCCCAAAGAATCGTTCCGCATATACATACGAAGAAGAATAGAGAGTCACAACCCCTAATCCAATAAGAAAGAAAATACTCACCACTAAAATATGGTCTACATGATATCTATGCCCTACTTTTTCAACATTAAATTGATACACTCAATGATCCTCTATTACTTAAGGTGATACTCATAGCATTTTCTACAAAAGATTCATAGACCTTTACAAAGGCTTAGCGTCTGTACAACATCTCCCAAATTTTATTTATAATTATACACAATCTTTATTGTATCTTCAATGTAGAGAGAGCAATGATAGCAAACAAACCTCCAAGAATCCAAAAACGGATTACTACTTTAGTTTCCACCCAACCAGATAATTCAAAGTGATGGTGAAGAGGAGCCATCTTAAACACTCGTTTCTTTCGCAACTTAAAGAATGCTACCTGGATAATTACCGAGGCTATTTCCAATATAAAAACTCCTCCAATTATAAGAATAAGTATCTCTTTTTTTATGATCAGGGATATAACTGCGATGACTCCACCTAGAGGTAAACTTCCTACATCTCCCATAAAAACCTCTGCAGGATAGGTATTGAACCATAAAAAACCAATACATGCCCCCACAGCAGCAAGGCAGAAAACGGTTAATTCCCCAGCTCCCATAATATAAGGTATCCCTAGATAGGCAGAATAATCCGCGCGTCCTGAAAGATATGTGATAATAGCCAAGGTAATAAATACCAAGAGGAGCAATCCAGTGGCTAGTCCGTCTAAACCATCGGAAAAATTGACCGCGTTAGATTCTCCAACAATAAGAAACACTCCAAAGGGGATCCATAAAACTCCCATATCTATTACAGGATTTTTGAAAAAAGGAATATATAACGAAGTTATTCCTTCTTCTCCTGAAAAATAAAGGAAAAGTACAACTCCAGTAGCAACAATAAATTGTCCCATAAGTTTTGCCCATGCGGGTAATCCATCGGAATTACGCCGGCTTACTTTGAGATAATCATCAATAAAGCCGATTATCCCCAAGGCAATGAATGCCTCTAAAGTGAGCCATACCTTATTATTCCCTAGATCTTGCCACAGAAGCATAGAGAGAACCACTGAGAAAATAATTAACGTACCTCCCATAGTGGGAGTCCCTCCCTTTTTGAGATGGGTCTCAGGCCCTTCTTCTCGAATAGATTGGCCTACTTTAAGTCTATGGAGTGCTTCAATTATCAAGGGACCTGAAATATAACAGAGCAATAAAGTCGTTAAAGCTGCGTATGCTCCGCGAAAAGAAAGATACTGAAATACATTAAAAGGAGTAAAATATTTTACTAACGGGTAGAGGAATTCCAAAAACACCTAAGAAATCCTCTTTAATGCGGCTGTCATTAACCCATTAGTAAGCTGTTCTAGGGCGCACAACCGAGAGCCTTTTAACAACACCAGATCTCCAAATTGTATAAAATCTATAAGAAACATCAATAGTTCATCTATCCTATGAAAAAAAGCTATCCGAAATCTACAGTCATTAGCAGATTTAAGCACTTCAAAAGCGATTCTCGTTTCTTCACCATACAAACAAACTAGATCCACCTTTGCTGATACCAAATATTGACCTATCATTTTATGAGCTTCTTGAGACGCATCTCCTAATTCCAGCATGGAACCGATGACATAGATTTTCCTTCCCGCTTTATCAAACATATCACACATGTGTATTGCCGCTATCATTGATTCTGGATTGGCGTTATAACAATCTTGGATAACGGTTATAGGGCCGCAGATGATCTGAGTACGTCCGAAAAGACTCGTAACCTGTTTCAGCCCTGTTTGAATTGACCGGGAACTTACAGGAACTTCTTTTGCTATAGCCGTAGCTGCCAAGGCATTTCGCAGATTATGCATTCCCGGAAGATTAAAATGGATAGAAACACCATCCCACAATATTTCAAATCCATTAATCCCTTGATCTTTCGTGCCATCTAATTCTTTCATTGGCCCATGAAAAATAATCCGACCCTTAACACCTTTTGCAAGAAAATCCCGGTAAGGATCATCCGCTGGAATCAGGGCGATTTCACTCCCTGAAAATTGCGAAAAGATTGCTTTTTTCTCTTTGGCAATGGCTAGTTTATCACCAAAAAAGCCAATATGAGCGGAGCCGATATTAGTAATAAGCGCGATATGCGGTTTAAGCACCTTCGCAAGCTCTTCTATTTCGTTATATCGATTCATCCCCAATTCAAATATCCCTACCTGATGATAAGAACGGACTGTAAAAACTGACAACGGAAGACCGGTTTCAGAATTCAGATTGCCCTGAGTTGCGACTACTATTTTTTCTTGACTTAGTATGGTTGCAAGAATCTCTTTGGTAGTGGTTTTGCCTGACGAACCAGTGATACCGATTTTAAGCAATTGGGGAAACTTTGTAAGGTAATAAGACGCAACATCCTGCAAGCCCTTGAGGGTATCTTCCGTCACTAGAAGTACCGCACGAAATTTCCGGGCGATTTCCTCAAGTCCTAACGTGGGAGCTTCCCAGCGGGAGCGAGAAATCATTGCTGCCACGGCTCCGGCTTCAAATGCTGCTTGTATATACCTATGGCCGTCTTGAGCGGTTCCAATCAAAGCCACAAAAAGAGCTCCAGGTAATACAATTCTCGAATCAATACTTACTGAAGTTATTTTTTTTTCAGTGTCTTCTGCGGCGCTGCCTTCCCCACTTTCCTTAAAGGAGATAAGCTGAAACCCCAAAGCTTGGGATATCTCACTACAATCTATGATATCTGTATCTTGTGACATGGCCTCCAGCATTTAAGGCGTTCTCCTTTTGCTGTCAATCCGAATTTGCAAAACATCTTCCGGACGTATCTTTGATAATCCTAATTCATCTCTTGCTATTTTTTCGATCCGTCCGGAAGATGAAAGAACCGCAATTCCTGCAATAAGTCTTTTATTACTTTCTATCCATATTTCCTGGTCAGCTTCAAAATGTTTCACTTCTCTTTCCAGTGCTGCGTATCGAGAAGATTGCCAGGCGGTAATACCTAAAAAACCAGATATAGTTAGGGCAAAAAAATATAGAAGTATAATCCACCTTTTCATTGCCCTTCCTTACCTATATCACCACATATATCATCTCTATTTTCATGCGCGTTTTTTTCCGCAATTCGTAGCCGGGCGCTCCTAGAAGGCGGATTATTCCGAATCTCCTCTGGGCATGGGGAAATACTCTTTCGACTAAGAAGGGTAACCATTCCCTGTTTACTCTTTCTATTTATCGGCGCATTTGGGGTATTTTTTCCCTTCTCCCGAAAAAATATTTTAACAATTCGATCCTCAAGGGAGTGAAAACTTATCACCCCCATGCGTCCTCCCGGTTTAAGCGCATTAAGCGCCGCTTCTAAGAGCGCCGGCAGCCGCTCGATCTCCCGATTTACTGCGATCCGTAAAGCCTGAAATGTTTTTGTTGCTGGATGTATCGAGCCATACCGGTAGGCAGCTGGAACCGACTGTGTTACGATTTCCGCGAGTGCTTTAGAACTCGTTATGCGTCCCCGAACATCCTTAATGCTTCGGGCTATACGTCGGGAATACCGTTTTTCTCCATTGGCATACAGAAGATTTGCAAGTTCTTTTTCAGAGAGACGGTCTAGTAAATCTGACGCGGCAGTTCCCGTGTTTTTATCTATCCGCATATCAAGAGGTTCATCTCGAGCAAAACTAAACCCTCGGTTTCCCTTCTGGTAATGGTAAAGACTTATCCCTAAATCTATAAGGATGGTGTCAGGTCGAGGTAGTAACGCGAAAAAATCCTGGGACCATCCGGTATAAAAAACAACCCTGTTTCCAAAGGTTGTAAGCCGTTGCCGGGCTATATCCTGTATATCCCTATCTGCGTCAATGCCGATAACCCGTAAATCGGGAAATCGGGATAAAAATGCGAAGCTATGCCCCCCTTCCCCCATGGTGGCGTCGATCATGCATTCTTCTTTCTTACGAGGTGCAAGAAATTGAATTGTCTCTTCCAGTAAGACCGGAGTATGAACAATTTCCACCATTATTCCATTATTAAGATCCTCCACATATACTGTTTGTTTATGTGGAATAGAATAGAAAAGGGAGAGGTGTTACCCTCTCCCTTATACTCAAAGCGTTGATAGCCTATACTTTAGGCACACGCCTACCAGGCGTCAGCCATATCGTCCGGATCCCGATTATTCTCCGCGAAAAGATCCGTTGTGGCCCGCAGATCATCAAGATACAGATAATAGGTACCGCTGGTTTCTGCGGGGTCGCATTCAACCTTGAAACCCAGAACCTTGATTCCCAACTGGTTATTATAGTGATAATCCCGCTGGATAATCCCCGCTTTCCCGATGAGCGGCTGGGGAGGAATGGCAACGGTCAATCGTTTCCAGCCCTGAAAATTCAGTTTTCCCATTTCCAGCTCAAAGTGCCGGCCAAAGAAATCCTGCACCAGGATTTTGAGGGTGTGGTTATAATTCCGTCCCACGGCCCATACAGAAACGGTTTTGGTTATCCCTTCGATGGGGATCGGACGTCTGGGATAGAGGGAAAAGGAGATGTTTCCTCTGTGGAGGAAATCAACCCGCACACCCAAGACATGACTGTCATCGATATTAAGGTCAGCCTCTTCAGGAACCGGCTCTTTTCCGGCGGGACTTCCTTCAAAGAGACGGGCGTTGATAAAGCCGTCATCCGGTGAAATAACCCCATGCCAGTAACTGTCATGTTCAAATTTGTCAATAGAAATCTCTTTCAAGTTCTGCTGAGCCGTGTCGATCCCAATCCGGCTCGGATCCGATCCCTCCTGCTGGGCAAACAAAGCCCCGACGCACAAAAGACATAAGGCCGCGATGCTATATCGTTTCATTTATTCGCCTCCATTCCAAAATTCCTGCACCTTGTCAGGCCGTTCCAACATATCTCCGTCATAGGGCGATTCAAACGTGTCTGTCAGTATCTTGAATTGATCAAAATAGACATAGAAATTATCTACCCGTTCGGTCGGTTCGGTCCAAATACGGAATTTCACAAACTCAAGGGCCGCGAGTCGGGGAAGGACGGTCTTGGATTGGGGAATACTGGCAGGTACTGGCGACCGAAGGTTTTTCCAGCCGCTGTGGTTGATACTTCCCAAACTTATCACATGAATCACCCCGCGATAATCTCTGAAATAGGCTTCGAGCGTGTACTGGAGGTTTGAACCCCACACCCACATATCCAGATACTGTATCCGGCCCGGAATAGGGATTTCCGCTGGTGGAGCATCCTCATCGGCGCCGGTTTCCACTGGATATACATCAATCCAGTTGTACCCGCGGCGGTCAAACTTACCCCAGATACCAAGGCTTTTTACTTCCCCGTACCCGTTGTCTGACGGATTGTTTCCGAAAATCGCCACAGGCCACGCAGGAACATATGTCGCTTTCGGCCACGTATCAGAGACGTTTCCATCCTCGTCTTTGGCTTTCGTGGCGAATTTACTCGCCTCAAGCCGCCAATCATACTTGGAATACCTCTGGTCCGCCTCGTCATCATGGAAGTCGTCAAAGGTCTCCAAAATCTTGGTATCCAGAACAACTGTGCGTTCATCACCAAAAGCTGAAAATACCGCTATACATGCCATAAGAATAAGGCAAGTAGCCCTGAAACTATCATGTTTCATCCCATACTCCTTTTCTAAACGTTGGGAACTAAGATCTAGT
>JAITHD010000236.1 GCA_031280155.1 Treponema sp.
TAAAGGGAGTTTTTGCGAAAACCAAGCTATACCCCTGGCAGGTATCGTTGAAGCAAGAATCCCACGCCTTTAGGCACGGGGAGTGTCAAAGTACCTCCCCCTACCTCAGAGGCGGATACGGGACATCATCAATCACCGCTTGCTTGCAGGGCGCAGGCATCACGCTTTTTAAAACCCGCTGGCAGGCGCTGGGGGTTCCTAACTGATTATAGCCGCCTTGCATCTGTATTTTAAAGCTCATTTTTTGTAATAAAAAACAGTGACCCTATAGTATTCACAATAATCATAATAAACTATACGCCCCGCGTTTTATAAGCCGGAAGCCAGACTGGAGCGCCGATTTTCCACTCAAACGAATATCCTGCCGCGCCGGAAGAAAGGGGATGGAAGACCATGTTGGCTACCATTGCGGCTCTGAAAAAACATGAAGGTTCCTGCACTGCCGAAGGCGGCTCTGGGGCGGACTGAAGTCCGGCGCATAATAGTAATGAAGGAAATTGATATATAACCGATTCTGAGGGAAAATTTGGTATAGGCAGGTCTAAACCCAGACCAAAAAACCTGAGCGATAGGGCTTCTGGAGGAAACAGCAGGGATTGGGATTCTCCGACGGTGATTTTTCCGTCCCGTTCTGGAGAAGCGCTTAACTCCCGCAAAACAGAGGCTAGACGTTTTAGTTCCTCTTGGGTAAAAGCACGAGAAACCACCG
This sequence comes from Treponema sp., assembly GCA_031280155.1. Classification (GTDB taxonomy): domain Bacteria; phylum Spirochaetota; class Spirochaetia; order Treponematales; family Breznakiellaceae; genus JAITHW01. Next base: position 710 of record JAITHD010000236.1, read on the forward strand.
CAAGGGGCGCGACAATCGGGAAAGAATATGCCCCGATCATGCCGGCCCTGAAAAGCCGTTGCTTATACGCTTTGACTAGTCCAACCGCGTCCCGATGAGGTATAAGTACCACTAAACGTTTATGATTGATATATAACTCCTTCCGTGCTATGATATCATATAAGGAATCGTGATGAAATATAAGACTAAACTGCTTGCTGACCGGTTTATTACGGCGCTTTCTGAGTGGCCTGGAGTGGAATGTATCTCTCTCAATGAGGCGGCGTTAGAGGATACCCTGAACCCTTATTTTGCTTTGATCTTGGATGTATTTTATGCGGGACCTATTCCTGACCCAGAAGAACGGCGACGGCTGTATGGAACTGATGTCGCGGCTTTTGAGACCTCCAATCAGTCAAGTAAAGATCGATTCCTCATTGGGAATCTTCCGGTCAGACTTGAATATAAGGCAACCCAAAAAATCAATGAACTAGTTGGTATTGCTGATTCTAAACTGGAACGGCTCTGGTTTATCAAAGATTCTGGAACCTATGGATACTATAGACTGACCCAGGGGGAGCTGCTTTTTTGTCGGAGCGATTGGATTCAGCGTATCCGGCAGCGGCTTCTCAATCTAGGAGATGTGTTTTGGGATCAGGTCCGGGCTATACATCAATCTAAAATGGAACATCTTTTAAACGATCTCGGGGCGGCTTTTCTGCAAGAAGATGATTTTAATTATTTGATTTCCTCGGCGCTTTTTATCAAAACCGCCTGTCTTACGTTGTTTTGTATTAATCGCCGTTTTGAGCCGTCTCATCGGGCTTATTATAAACAAGTGATTGAGTTGCCGATCTTGCCTGACTCATTTCATACGCATCTTCAAAGTTTCCTTCGTTTTGATACGGAAATCATCAAAGAGCGGGGACATTCCCTTGCCCAGCTTATTGCACGAAGCATCATTGCTTTATAAATGAGGCGCCGGAGGTTACAATGAGAGTCGTCTGCTGGCTTTTTCTTATCTTTTTAGGAGGAAGGGTCCATATTTTTTCATGGGAAGGCGAACCAATTCCTGCGGATCCCCGAGTTATACTGAATTATTCTCAGCAGAATTGGCGGGATAAACGGTATGAATTATTTCGTTGGGATGTTTTTCCATTGATTCTGATTTTTGATGTCATAGATTATCAGATTCAGGATAGACTTTTTAAGAGACTCGCTTTTTTTGTGGAAAAAGCCGGATATCGGGGCAAACTTGCCACGAATGAAGAGATGGCGGATCTTCACGGCTGGAACGCCCATGATTACCGAGCCGAAGATTTGGCGGTGTTTTTTGAGACTGCCCGACAGACCCAGTTTCGGCTTAACTGGGAAGAGGGAGAATTAGCGAATATTCTGCTTGACGCGGGAATTATCCATCAAAACAGCGCCGGTGAATTCAGTCCCGGAACAGGAGCGATTGTTTCCATATCAAGAGAATCTCCAGATTATCTCCGTACCCGTTTTATGGTTCACGAAGGGTTTCACGGTATTTTCTTTGTTGATGAAGATTTTCAGGAGTTCAGCCGCCGCAGGTTTGAAAATTTTCCCGCCTCAATCAAACGGTTTATCATTTCATTTTTTGATTATCAGCATTACGATATAAAAAATGAATATCTAGTCATCAATGAATTTATGGCCCATGTTTTGCAGCAGTCTGTATCCCAAGCGGGTGAGTATTTTGGGAAAACCATAGCATCCAGGATTGACGCTTCTTCTTGGCGGCGTACGGTATTGCCTCCTAAAGATGAAGCCACTGGTTCATGGCCGGATATCGCGAAAGCCTTCCAAGCCGAAGCCGCTGCATTTTCCGCGTATGTAAACCAGCGGTGGGGACTTGCGGCGGGCAGAGTGTGGAAACTTAGATCATGAAAGACAGCGTATTTTTGAAGCAAGATACGGTTGGGAGCCGCCATAGACCGGATTACTGGGAACAAACCTTTCTGCTGGGTTTTGGCGCAATCGATCCGTCGGATCGATTGACCTTGGCTGGGGCGTTTGATTATTTTCAGGAGGCCGCGATAAATCATGCGGAGCTTTTGGGTATAGGCAGGGAAGCAATGGCCCAAACCGGGCAGGTATGGATTCTCTCTCGGATGTCGGTGAGCATTGAAAGCCGCCCAAAATATCGGGAGTCCCTTACGGTACGGTCTTGGCCCCGAGGCTGGGAGAAACTCTTCGCCCTTCGAGAATACGATATCCGGGACGCCACGGATACTGCTATAGTCCGGGGCAGCAGCGGCTGGCTTATTGTAGACAGAGAGAAACGCCGCCCTTTGCGTCCCCAGCCGATCATTGAGCCGTTGCCTTTGAATAAAGCCCTGCCTATTCTTCCCGGCGGAGCAATAGGACTTGAATCCCGGGATAATCTGAGCAAGATCGGAGAACGCCGGGCAGTCTATTCGGACATTGATTTCAATGGGCACGTCAATAATACGCGGTATATTCAGTGGATTCAGGATGTGCTGGACCCGGAACTGTTTGAAAGGGCTTCCCGCATGAGACTGGATATCAATTATCTCAGGGAGATCAAAGCTGGAGACCTTGCCGAACTATGGGCTGTTCCTCTGGGAAACACACATATCGCCCTTGAGGGTCGGCGGCAAGAAGAGGGTCAAGCGGTTTTTCGGGCGGAGTTACAGACTTTTTTATAAATTTTTTACGGTGCACCGAAAACGTTTTGTACCAATGAGGAGTAAGCCGGGCAACCGGAACAAGCCTCAAGCCCTAGAAAAAACCTTTAGGCATAGGGTAGCTGACCGGCGGTACAAAGATTGTCTGTCTGTCTGTACTTTACCTATAGGACACACTGGTTGAAGGAATGGAGAAGCATGGACTTTACCCCGTTAGGTAGAGAGAGTTAAGCCGACAAGTTCCATAGAAACCTGTTAGGCGCATAATAGTCAAGAGCCGAATATAAACGGATCCGGTTATAATACGTCTCGATGTACATGAATAGCGAGGTAAGAAAGAGACTAAACGGCAGGTGTACAGCCCGGAATTCAAAGCCGAAACAACGGCGCTGATTGAGAAACCGGCGAGTCAGATAGCTGCGGACTTGGGGGTCAACAAAAGTATACTGCACAAGCGGGCGCAGAAAGCGTATGAGGCTGTAGGCGTTTCCCAGGCATGGCCGACCGAGGGACGAGGAACTGTCCCGACTGCGGAAGGAGAACAAGACGCCGCAAAATGCCAATGAAATCCTAACAAAAGCGGCAGACATCTTCATGCAAGGAGACCCCCCAGTGACGGCGTACCGGTTCATACAAGCGGACAAATCACGGTACAGGGAATGGAACTTGACCGCTTAACTCTCTCTACCTAACGGGGTAAAGTCCATGCTTCTCCCTTTTTTTCTACTTTATAAGATTTCTCTTTTTGAATTCCTCCAAGAGCAAGCCCATATCCGGCGGAATATGCATTGGTTCTCCGGCGGCGCTTTGGGCGGAAGCAGCGTCTTTGAGACCATTACCAGTTACTATCGAAACAACCACCGCATCCTTGGGGATCAGTCCTTGATCTGCGGCTTTCTTCAAGCCCGCAGTACCAGTAACTCCCGCAGGTTCTCCAAAGATGCCGCAGGCAGCCCCTAGAATCCGCATAGCCTCAAAAATTTCCTCATCTGACACGTTTACAGTAATGCCCTGAGACTCTCGAACCCCTCGAAGGGCTTTCTCCCCGTTCCGGGGAACCCCTACAGCAATACTGTCCGCAATGGTGTTTTCCTCCATCCACTCAATAGGCTTGCCGGTTTCTAAGGCGCGATTGATAGGACAACACCCCGAAGCCTGAACGCTGATCAGTTTGGGCAGCTTATCAATAAAACCTATTTCATAGAGGTCTTTAAAACCCTTCCATACGCCCGCAATGGTGCAGCCGTCGCCTACAGAAACCGCCACGTAATCCGGCGCTTTGAATCCAAGCTGTTCGGCGATTTCCAAGGACACCGTCTTTTTACCCTCCAAAAGATAGGGATTGATCGCCGCGTTCCGGTTATACCAGCCCCATTTTTCAATAGCCTCCGCAGACAGCCTGAACGTATCCTCATAGGTTCCCTTGACGCTGACCACATGAGCCCCAAAAATCATAAGCTGTGCGACTTTACCTTTAGGCGCTCGTTCAGGCACAAAGATAAACGATGTAAGCCCCATAGCAGCGGCGCTGCCCGCAAGAGAAGACGCCGCATTGCCTGTCGAAGAACAGGCAACCACAGACATTCCCGCTTGACGCGCCCGAACCACCGCAATCCCGGAAGCCCGGTCTTTGAGGCTGGCTGTCGGATTTTGACCGTCATCTTTAATATAGAGATTAGTCAGTCCAAGCTGTTTTCCTAACCTGTCAACTTTGTACAGCGGGGACCAACCGATCCGTAAAGGAGTCAAGACGCTCCCTTCTTCAACCGGAAGCAGTTCTTTATACCGCCACATAGAATAATCATTTCGGCTTGCCAGTTTTTCCTTGGTAAGCCGGGATTTGATATACTCATAATCATACTTGATATCTAAAACGCTTCCACATTTTTTACAGGTATAGGTATGGTCTCCTGCCTCATGGGCTTCACCGCATTGTATACATACGGCGGCAATAATATTTCTCATAGCGCCTCCTTACTTTAACAAACCGGTTCGCTCGTTGAATTCAGCGATCAGAGCGTCAATCTCAGCAGCCTGCTGCTGTACCCCAAGGAAAGATTTCTCCTGACGATACCACTGGTCATCGAGTTCTTCAGCAGTGCGCCCCTGCTGCTCAACCCAGGTGAAATATTTCAGATGGTGAATCCGTTTACGGTCAATGTAGGTAAGCTCCTGCATATTATCCACCCCTTCACCCTTGAGACTTGCCGCAAAGTCCGCAGCCGCATTGATAGTCCGGTAATCCCCCTCTTCCGCTCGAAGTTCCTCAAGCCGAGAACGGTACATATCTACCGAATCGGTAAGCACTGTCCCAACCACGTCTTTGGCGGTCAACTCATAATATTTGGCGAATTTGATAGCGCAGAGCATATTAGAAATTCCCGAAATCCCCATCAGAGACAACATATCCGCCTGTTCATGGGTAAGTCCCGCTTCTTTAATCAGATATTCTTTGCCTGCTTCCTCGTTAAAGAGCCTAAGTATCGACATAGAATCATGATCGTCAATAGCGATAACCATGTCCGTATTCTTGACATTATGTACCCAGGGAACATGTTTATCCCCGATCCCTTCAAGCCGGTGTGCGCCAAAGCCGTTGTTGAGCAGCGTAGGACATTGCAGGGCTTCGCCAACCGCGATTTTGCTGAGAGGATAACGCTGTTTGAGATAATCCCCACTGGCGAGGGTTCCCGCAGAACCTGAAGTGAAACATACGCCGGCGAAATTGCCGTCCGCCCCTTTGATCTGCTCAAAGGCTTCAGCGACGGCGCTGCCGGTTACATTATAATGCCAAAGGTAGTTGCCCATCTCCTCAAACTGGTTGAAAATCAGCGCGTCTTTGCGGGTAGCTTTGAGTTCATGAGTCTTATCAAAGATTTCCTTCACATTGGATTCTGTACCCGGTGTAGCGATGATCTCAGTTGCCACCGTTTTGAGCCAGTCAAAGCGTTCTCGGCTCATGCCTTTAGGCAAGATAGCCACTGAGTCCACCGCAAGCAGCTTAGAATTGAAGGCTCCGCCTCGGCAGTAATTGCCGGTTGAGGGCCAAACCGCCTTTTGACTTACCGCGTCAAACTGCCCTGTAACGAGCCGGGGAACGAGACAGCCGAAAGAGGCTCCTACCTTATGACAGCCTGTGGGAAAAAACTTCCCTATCATACAGATAATTCTGGCATCTACGCCGGTGAGCTTTGCCGGCAGTTCGATGAAGTTAGGCGATCCGTATAGTCCGCCGACGGGTTTACGCTCATTTTTCCAGGTAATACGGAACAAATTGACCGGATCAATGTCCCAGAGTCCTACTGATTTCAGCCGAGTCTTAACGGACTCAGGGATTTGACTCGGATCTTTCATCTGCGCGAATGTGGGGATAATCACCCCTTTTTCTTTGGCTTTCTGGATATTTTTTTCCAGAACCTGCTTATTAATCGTCAAGTCTATCATAACAGTTTCCTTAATTTATAAAATACTATCCGTATAGTACACTATTTTTTAATAATCGAATAGCATCTAAAAAGCTTTTATCGGTTATTTTTGACTAATTCCGCTATGAATTGTATGATGATTTTAAACTGCAAACACCATAAATGGACGCGATTGAGGTAATAGGTTCCTGTCCATTTATGGCTGGGGTCTTTATCAAATTCAAATTATTTTAGAAGCGGAGAACAAGCGGTACAGTTGCCCCACAAAGGGCATGTTTCAATACAACACCGCAAGGCGGAAATTCCCGCGGAATGCATCATACGGACCGGAATATTTTTGGCGCAGGCGTGTTTGATAACTTCCCGCCGGGCGCTGTGTGAAACTTTTCCGGTACACAGAATCAGCATATCCGCGCCGCCAAGTTGTTTTTCGATGCTTCGTTCCTGCCCATTAAATACCTTCAGCGCAACCCCCAGAGATTTGGCTGTTTCAATATATTCTCGATAAAGGCGGTCCATACCGCCAATCAATACCGCACACATACGATACTCCTTATATACTACTGATACAATCATGTTATGTTAAACTAACAAGAATGTCAAGTAAGAATTATAATGAGAGCAAAGATTTGGATATTTCTAAATACGTGTTTCATTCTTTATTCCATACTATAATATAGCAGTTATGTGCTCTTGGGGCTAAATTTTTTGTAAAATGATGTATAAAATAAATAAGAGGCTTTTACGAAGGAGTAATTTCATGAAAGATTCAAGGAATAATGGTTTGGTTTCGGGCAGTTGTTTTGGACCAGCCTTCGGTGTTTCATTTGGTATAATTGTTGGCGCATTGTTGAAAAATATTGCAATGGGAATGGTTTTTGGTGTAGTGGCAGGAACGGCAGTTGGAATATTGGTTGGTTTTTTAATGAATAAAAAGAACGAATAACCCCCAAACTTTTCTACCGATAAATATGGAAAATAAAGAATCCCCGCCATGAATGGGATGTATTGAAGGTTTCTTTTAGGAATTTTCGTGTATGTGGATGAACAAATCCCCTGCCCCCAGTTTTAAGCCATGAAGGGCGGGGAATTAATCCCAGAAGGGATTAAAGATATAAAATTAAACATTGTTCACTCCGTATGTGGCATATTTATAGAAACGTAAGGACAAAATGTAGAAAATAATAAAAAATAGTGGAGTACGCCCCAACTTCGCATAACAGGCGGCGGTTATGCGAAGTCCGCGTAGCGGACGGAGTATAACAGGACTGTTTACGCTACGTCGCCTTTGGCGGCTTGGCATCCATTCGGCTAGGTCATGGCTTCGCTCCTATCCGCCGCGCAGCTGGCTTCCATCCTTCAGATAACTGAAGATACTATCAATGGATTTGCGAAAAAAGGTCAAATACCCTATACTTGTTTTAATGTCGGTCAAGCCTCCACA
>JAITHD010000034.1 GCA_031280155.1 Treponema sp.
GATGTTGTAATATTGGGGATGGGGACACCCGCACAGGAAGAGCTTGCAGTTTACTTGAAAGATAACGGGGTTGGCGCGTATATTTTTACCTGCGGCGGTTTTATTGCCCAAACAGCAAAAAATATTGATTATTATAAACCTATTGTTAAAAAGACAAATTTACGCTGGCTACAGCGCACCATTGAATACAAACATATTAGAAGGCGTTTATTTATGAATTATCCTATAAATATTATTCGGTATATCTTTGAGCATATCTTATTGCTTTTTGTTAAATAGAGAATCCTACTACTCATATTTTATTCTAATCTATGTGGGAGGTTCTATGGTAAGTAATCTTTCACCTCTTCAAAAAGAAATCGTCAGTTGGATCATCGCGGTTAATGAAGATAATGAACCGCCAAAAGGGGACGGCGCATACGTTATGCAGGCTTTTCAGGGCGGATTTATTCGCGGTTTACCGTATACTTGTTTTATGCCGGTTGCCAATAAAGTGCTGCTTTATGTCTATGAGGAAGGAGCGAATAATTCGTTGATCCCCCGGGGACTATTTAAAAAAAACTGTGAGCCTATAAAAAAAGCATTGCTGGAAGCCGCGTACTTTATCAATGACTGCCTTATGGCGGAAGATTATGTACGGATCCTGGATAAACCCCAAACCGCACAGTGGATAGAAGAAAACGCCCGATTCTGGCGGCGCTACGAAGACTTTTACCCTAAAGAAATTGAAAACCTCAAATTCGTTTGTACTCATTGGTTTATCCCCAAAGCAAAGCTCTACAAATTTCAAAAGTTAGTCTAATCATTTTTAATCGGATGGTATTCTTATATATGGCTACATTCAATGACGCTCTTTACCAAGATAGGGAAATCTCTGTATGCATCAAGGATATTCCTATTGAGAAAATCTCTATAAAAAAGAATATTCGTAAAGAATATGAAGATATTGACGCTTTAAAAGTAAGTATCCAGCAGTATGGGCTGTTACAGCCTATCATGGTTTACAGAAACAGTGAGGATAGCTATACTATCAAGACCGGACATCGCCGTTTTCTCGCGTACCAAAGTTTGTACCATGACGCGCCGGATACATTTAATAGTATCCGCTGTATTGTTTCAGATGATCAAAATATTTCCATTGTTCAGCTTATTGAAAATCTGCAACGATCTGACATCAGTCAGCAAGACTTGTTTCATGCGCTTGTTTCGCTAAAGGAACAGGGCTGTTCTCTCAAACAGATCGGCGAGATTATGGGACAATCTGAAAATTCGGTCAAGGTTATATTCACCGGTATAAATGAAATTAAACAAGACCCCCATCTTCAGGCTTATATTGAAAGTCCGGGCGGAACAATCAGAGATGTGGTTGATACTAAAGGTATACCAAATAGAATAGAACGCCTTGATTTGCTTGAACAGCGCAAAGCCGGGGTCCTTACAAGAGCGGAAATGCGGCAAAAAACAAGATCTCTGAAAGCTGAAAATCAAGAAGAATCTAATATGTATAAAGTTTTCTTAAAAGTAAATAAAGCAGAGCGAAGTATGCTTTTAACCTTTCAGGAAGATATTCCCTTTGATATTATGGTAAATGATTTAAAAAATTTTCTCAACTGCAAAAATCTAATCTGTATTAATCCGGATATTCAATCTTCAAACTAATCCCTTTATTGATCCGGCCAATCCTAATAAATTTCCCGATAAAGAGCCGCGTTTTGCGCGGCTTCCTAAGATTTAACGGTTTCGTCGTTCTTCAGCAGTTTTACATTCAATACACATAAGCGCATAGGGAATCGCCTCAAGCCTATCCTGGGGTATACGTTTCCCGCACTTCATACAAAGTCCATACTTTCCCTGCTGAATCCGAGTCAACGCCGAGTCTATCAGTTTAAGCCGTTTCAGTTCCTGCGAACCTATTGCTTCTATCATCTTGCGGTCAATGTCGTCAGAAGCAATATCCGCTAAATCCTTCGGATCCATGCCTTCCACAATTTCCCTAAAATTTTCATTGCTGACCACCAAATTCGAAATAATCTCCGTTTTCAGATCCGTCAGGGATTTATTCATTCGTTCTACAAAATTCTGTTCCATGACAGCCCCCTATAGTTTCCTAAAATATATCTAATACTATAAATATATATAGCAGTTTTTATTTATTTCTATAAAAATATAATAATTAATTTGCGACAATGCCGTATATTATGACTTTTGTCAAGAGGCTTTTGAGGTAACTATGCGTTTTTACCCCTTTATTATAAAATTTTATAATTTTTTATGTATAAAACGCTCTTCATGATGATTATAAATAAACTCCGCAATCATCATAAGCGATGTTTCAGACGGATTAGACCCATTGAGCAGCACATCGGCTCTCCATTTAGAAGGCTCCACATATTCATCATGCCGATAGCGTACCATGTCTAAATAGACATCTGTAATTTGATCAAATGTCAAACCCTGCTGCATATTTCTTCTGATTCTACGCACAATCCGTTCATCAGGTCTGCACTCAACAAATAACCGCAGATCAAGCATATCATACAGCTCTTTATCCCATAACGTTAATAATCCTTCAATAATAATAACCTCATATCCTCCTATCATTCCTTTCAGGTCTCGCTTGAGCCGATCTGAATATACCGTTAATGGATGATTATCGTCAATATATTTCTTGCCGGTAACAAAGGCTTCTGTGTAAGGTCTTTCCTCTTTCGGTTTGAAATAGGCATCCATGTGGATTGCGGTTACAGATAATGTTCCCAGGGCGCCTTCAAGTTTCTCGCAAAAATAGCTTTTTCCACTGGCGCTGCCTCCTGCTATGCCTACCAAAAATGTTTTTCCCATGATATATCCTTATCCATGATCAAAAAGCCGATTTCAAAGGTCTTATTTAAGAACCGCTGCCTTCAGAAACAAAATGTCAGCTCCCCCCTGCCTAAAGGTTTTTTCTAGGGCTTGGGGCTTGGGGCGGTTGTCCGGCTTGCTCCCCACAATTTCTACTTCCTTCCCGCTTTTTTCTTTTTTTCTTTTTTCTAAGCGGGTATTTCTACGGCGGTTTCACCCTTGTTGCCAAGAGCCGGAGCCTCCATATCCATAGACGTTGCGTTCCCGCGCCGCGTGGGAAGGTCTATTTGACTTTTTTAGTATACAACAAGATAGACAAGAGGTCAAGCATATTGTTACAAAACCTTTTCGGTGCGCCTTATATCCCCATGCCTAAAGCCAGGGGTTTTACGGCAAACCGGATAAAAATCAAGTTTATTCGTATATGAAAATACGGTATTGTATCCTTATATCCCGGTCGTTAAACTTGGAATATAAGGATTCTTGCAATTTATGTGGGTGTAATCTCCTTGCGCTATTTTAAGAGCCGATCTAAGGCCGCTTGATATATGTCAATGGTCTTTTGAAGATTCATCCGCTGTATTTGGCTCACAAAGGCGTCCCAGTTACTCATCGGTTCTATGCCCATGATAAACTTATCAAGCATTTCACTGCGGTATGTGTCAATCTCAGACCTGATAGGAGTGATAATCGACCGTTCCGCATCGGTAAAACTTAACGAGGCAATCCAGTTTTCCTGAATGTAGTCGTTGGCTCTATACTCATCCCGTATTTTCCGCAGCGAATTATGATCAGGTCTATCTAAATTATAGTCATAATCAAGTTCATTTTTCTGTATTTTAGGCTGATCCTTGACGGTAATCACATGGGGCTTTACTTTATCAGCAACCGCTTTGGTATAGTTAGGATCAAGCCGGGGGACCCCGTCAACGTATTCAAAAGAAACGTTTTCAATACCGAAGTTCATCAGAATAAACCCTTCCTCGCTATAGCAATACTCAAAATAATCCAGTATCCGTTCAGGATTTTTTGCGGACCTGCTTATGGCGGCGCTTTTATCCCGTACTTTAGGATAATGACCTGTGGTATGGCGTTTTCCGGTTTTCGGACTCTCCATAGGACCCAGACCGGTCATAAAAATCTCTGAATTTTGATTCATAAATTCAAAATTTGCCGCCGCAAGTCTCTGGATATTGTCAATAGTAGCAAATACGTCTCCCCGCAGCACTGATTCCCACCAAACCGTACTGTCAGTGCTAGGATATTCTTTGTCTATCAAGCCTTCCGCATACCACTGGCGAGCGATTTCCACGGCTTCTTTAAGCCGAGGATCGAATACACCGTATTTTACAACCCCGTTTTCAACAAAATAATCTTCTCTGACGCAATCCATGAAGCCTTCAAATAACGCCATAATGCCCGCCCGCTGACTTCGGGTCATGTACGGAATCTTGCCGTCAGCCTTTGCCGCGGTCAGAACCGTATGCCAATCCTCCAGCGTAACCGGCGAATTCAAACCGTACTTGTTCAGCAGGTCTTCCCGGACAATAAAAACATTGCCTATGCGCCGAGTGGCAATCATGGGAATATACCGGTTCTTCCCGTCTGAATCAGGAAGATACTTCATCAAATAACTATCCTGATAAATATACTTGTTTAGATTGGGATAACGCTGAGGATTCCCCTTTATCAGATCATCCAGCGGAAGCCATGCATCAGGGTAGAGCTTAAGCCGAGCGGCAATATCACTGCACACAACATCGGTAATTTCCCCGGAACCCATCATAAGGTTAAATTGTTCGGTTTGCAGCTGGAGGTTTCCGGGAATCAGTTGCCACTTGATAGATACGCCGGTCTTTTCTTTGAGCTTAACCAAACCCGGAGCTTGATCATTAAAGTGTTCCGCTACGTCGCTGGGATGCATAGGGAAATAATAGCTCATTGTGATTGGGTCCCGGCTGGAACCGTCACTTCCGCCGCCTGCCTGAGCCGGCGATTGGGCTGGGACGTCTTTCTTTGCACAGCCTCCGCAAAGAGCCGCAAGTAATAAAACCGCGGCAACATTCTTAACAATTACGATCTTTTTCATGCTTAATGCTCCTATTCTTTTCTTTCTTATGTATTGCTTCAACAGCCGATCCAACTATCCTTAAAAAACTTATCCTTTTATAGAACCTACCATGACGCCTTTGACAAAGTATTTCTGAATAAAAGGATACACACAGAGAATGGGCGCGGCCGCCACGACAATGACCGCATATTTGATGGTATCTGAAATGAGATTCTCAACTCCTACATCTACCGCTCCTTGAAGATTGGTAATATCGTTCATCTGATTCTGGAGAACAATGGTTCTGAGCCAAAGCTGTATAGGATACCGCGTATGATCCCGAAGATAGATGAAAGCGTCAAACCATGCGTTCCAGTGACCTACGGCATAGAACATACCGATAGTCATAATCGATGCGGTAGAAAGGGGAATCACGATCCGCATGAGAACTCCCAGGTCATTGCACCCGTCAATAATCGCGGACTCCTCAAGCTCTGAAGGCAGGTTCTGAAAAAAGGTGCGCATGATGATCATGTTCCATGTACTTATCGCCCCGGGCAGAATCATGACCCAGAACGTATTGAGCAGTTTGTAATGCCGCATCACGAGGTAGGTGGGAATGAGTCCCCCTGAGAAAAACATAGTCACTGCAATAAAAAAAGTAAACGCGCTGCGTCCGACAAACTGTTTCCGGGAAAGCGGATAAGCCCCGCAGATCGTAAGCGCCAGATTTACGATAGTACCGCAGGTTGTGTACAGGATAGTATTACGGTAGCCTGTCCAGATATGCTCATATTTGAAAACCGCTTCATAAGCCCGGATATTGAATCCTTTAGGTATAATTCCTACCATTCCTCGGGATACTTCGGAACTCGAAGACAGAGACGCTGCCAGGACAAACAAAAAAGGATAGAGCATTACTACGCACATACCAATCATGAACAGATAATTAACAATCTCAAAAATATACCGGCTTGTGCCTTTTTTCATTTCAGCGCCTCCTCACCATAAACTAGTTTCAGAATACCGTTTCGCCAAGGCGTTGGTTATGCCGATAAGCAGTAATCCTACCACCGCGTTGAAAAGCCCTACAGCCGCGCCGAAACTGTACTGACTTTCCACAAGCCCTCGACGGTACACATAGGTAGAAATCACATCAGAGGTTTCGTAAATCGCCGGATTGTACATGAGAATAATTGATTCAGAACCGACAGATAGAAGTTCCCCTACTCGGAAGATCAGCATAATGATGATAGTATTGGCAAGACAAGGCAGCGTAATATGAAAAACCTGTCTGAGCCTGCCGCAGCCGTCAATAATCGCCGCTTCATACAATTCAGGATTAACCCCTGTAAGAGCCGCAAGATAGATGATAGTCCCCCAGCCGATGCCTCTCCAGATATTCATAACTGTATAAATCGTTCTGAAGTATTTCGGATCTCCTAGAAAATAGACCCGTTCTCCTCCGAAAGCGGCAATGATATTATTGATAAGCCCGCGAGTTGGAGAAAGAAATTCTACAAACATAGATACAATGATCACAGTAGAAATAAAATGCGGCAGATAGCTGATGGTTTGGGCGGTCTTTTTAAAGAAGCCGTCTTTTAATTCATTAAAAAGCAGCGCCAAAAGGATCGGCGCGGGAAACCCGAAAATGAGTCCATAGAAACTTATCACTAAGGTATTTTTGATAAGCCGCCAGAAAAACACAGACTCAAAAAACTGCTGAAAATAGAGAAACCCTACCCAGGGACTTTTCACTATGCCGGTAAATACATTATAGTTTTTGAAGGCAATAATAATACCGTACATAGGAACATAACGGAACAAAATATACCACACAAAAACCGGCAGAAACAGAAGATACAAATATTTGTATCGCAGCACGTTTTTCAGAATTGTTTTATTCCCCATAGTCTGTTCTCCCTAACTGTTTGCAAGCGTCATAGTATTCGGTACACATGAGAAGGAACGCTCCCATACCATGAAGATCGTTCCGCACTGTAGGACGATTGATGTAGAAATCATAATCTCCCACGCCGGTCCCAATGCAGATATTAGAAACAATAAGCTGGTCTCCCTCAAAGGTTAGAGATGCTATGATTCCTTTGTACCCTCGATCGATATATTTTGCGTAAGCCTGATGGAGCAAGCCTTTCTTGATCCCTTTGGCGATAGCATATATGTAAAGCGAAGAACAAGAAGTCTCACGCCAGTTTTCAGGTCTGCCGCCTTTATCAACCACTTGAAACCAAAGACCGGTTTCTTCGTCCTGAAACCGGATCAGCGCATTAATAATATCCAGTTCAGCGTTGATGAATTCCTGCCTGCGGGGATGATTCGGGGGAATATAATCGAGAATATCCATAATGGCTACCGCGTACCAGCCTACAGCCCGTCCCCAAAATTCCGGAGAAAGACCGGTTTTCTTATCAGCCCAGTCAATCGTTTTTGAATCGTCCCAGGCATGATAGAGAAGCCCTGTTTTGGGATCCGTCATATTTTGACGCATAAGATGCATCTGCTGATAGATAGTTTCATAGAAATAAGGCTTGTCAAAATAGTGCGCGTACATGGCGCTGTAGGGACCTATCATGTACAGTCCGTCAAGCCACATCTGATTCTGCCGATGATACTTGTGCCAAAAGCCTCCTTGGGCATTAGTAGGCCACATCTCCACAATCGGAGCGAATCTGTCGAGAACTTTTTTGTACCGCTCGTCATGAGTGGTCTTGTATAAGTTGAAAAGCAGAATCCCCGGCTGCATATCGTCAAATTCCCGGACATCGCAGTAGCGGATATCGCCGTTTTCATCAATAAAATAATCTATCCATGACTTGATGTAGTCATAGTATTTCTGTTCTCCTGACAGCATATATATTCGTTCCATTCCTGATAGGAATACGCCCTGATGGTAATGAAAACGGTTTTTCGGCGGCAGGTCCTCTATCGAAAATTTGCGGATCAGCGTGTCCGCGCCCATTTTTGCGTAATCCAGCGGGGTTTTTCGATTTGATATCATAATGCGTTCTCCTTATGCCTGCGGTTTTATCTCCAGCGGAGGCAGGCGGTAAAAATCTTCCGGTATTGGGGTCATATAAATATTGCAATAACCAGAGGCAGTGCTGTTATACACCACAGACTTTCCGTCTCTGGCGACCCTTGGGTGGGGATGGTGATGTCCCCAGTCAAAACTTCCATCGTGCATAGCGATGATCCGAGGTCCGTCAAAAGTTATTCCATTGTATTTATACCCTTTGATCGATTTTCCTGTATCGCTTACCACAAGCGTAAAATCCACTGAATGAACATGATCCGGTCCAGGAACTCTCACGGCAGGAGCTTCGACCTTTCCGGTTCCGTCATACCGGGCAAAACCAAAATAGGAAGCCGATCCTTTTTCAGAAGGTCGATGAACCTGATAACCAATATGCTCGCCGTCGGCGAACCAATACTCATGTCCTATCATCTCTTGGTCTGTTTCGCGTTCCCTGAATTTGACTGCTTTTCCAGTATCCAAATCAAGGGTCCATATCCGATGATCCACAAGCTGCCAAGGTCCTTCATGGCAAAACGTAATAAGATTTCCTTTGGTCCCTGACGGATTGACATGACCTATCCAGCATTTTTCTTGCCGTACTTCATCTACTGTGTTATCGGTCACATTGATTCTCAATATCCGGCAGTCAGGTTTTGCCGTGAAGATTTCATTGAATCCAATATACCCAGCCCCAAGATTCGACTTGATGCTTGCCGATAGATCTTCTGTCAAACCGGCTACCACATATTTTCCGTCTCCTGTAGGACGAGCGCCTCCGAAATTAAAACCCTTGGGAACAATATACAGAGGTCTGGTTTCCAGCGTAGAAAGATGCACCGCGTAAACACAGCCTTTATAGTGATAGTACGTTTCATTGAGGACAGGATTTATATACATAGGGCAGTGAAAATTTGGTCCCTCTATCGGCATATCCGTGAGACGGCTTATCTCGCCGCTTTCAATTTCAATGCTGAAAAGATTCCGTACATTGCCTCGGTCTGAAACAAAGAGCATCCTTCGGTCGTTATCGTACCAGCCGTCGTCAGTAAAATAAGGATGTTCACTGTGTCCTTTGTAATCGGTAAGCTGCCATACAATCCCGCCGCTTACCCGATCCTGCAAACGTTTGCGTTCCGGGGGATATATTTTATATGGTTTCAAATCATTCTCCTTTACCTCACGTTCAAAATTACTAATTATTGAAATTATGGATCAGGTACAATAAGGAGGTCAACAAAAAACTGATGGACAAAAATGAAAAAATGATGGACAAAAACCACCGCACCCGGACAGACCGAGAAGTTTAGCTGTCCGAGTTTGGTCTAGGATTGCAGCATCATCCTGTTCGTCCTAATGCAAAGGCTTTTTGGTTTGCCGCTATTATAGAAGGCTCTTTTGATGCGAATAACCCGGTAATGGTCTGTTCTAGGGTTTCTACTGAGATCGGAAGAAATTGTGACGCCGCCCCAACCATAACCATATTTACCGCTTTTGCAAGACCCGCTTCTTTAGCCAAAGCGCCGGAATTTAAGATACGGTGAACCGGCAGACGGGCAATAATCTTGATAATGAGCGGGAGATCAGGATAATTGCTGATATTAAGAAACGGTTCAGCTCCGGTTACGAGAGCGCCCTCTGGGGAAAGCCATGCAAGATACCGGAGGCTTTCTAAGGGTTCCATAGAGATAATAAGGTCTGCCCCGCCTTGGGGTACCAAGTCTGAAGCAATCCGGGTATCCGCAAGACGAAGATGGGCTGACACCGCGCCTCCCCGTTGAGCCATGCCGTGTACTTCAGACTGCCGTACTGATAAGCCCTCTTTGACCGCCGCCTGCGCGATGATAGCGGCGATAGAAAGCACGCCCTGCCCCCCAACGCCTGCAAGGATTATATCTTTTTTCATAAAAGCCTCCTGTTATCCATATACCAGCCGTCCCTTTGCATCGGGAATACCGGTTTTGCGCCAAAAATAAGTGTTGATCACATCCCGCCATTCCCGGGCGTTTTCAAGCTGCTGTTCCAGCCGGGACAGTACCGATGTATAGACTGTTTCGTCAAGTTTTCCTTTAAGCCCCATCCAGTCGTTACGCATAGCTTCAACCGCTTCATATCCCTCAAAATGGGCGTTGTAAATATTCTGTATCAGGGTTTCATTGTTTTTCATACGGTAATCATAGCGTAAACGGTGAAAGAAGAGGATCAGCTCCTCTGGACACCGGGAAGGGTCTCTAAACAGCCCGGCTTTTTGCGGAGAATAGTGCTCAGTATATCCTGTACCGGTAGGTCC
Organism: Treponema sp.; assembly: GCA_031280155.1. GTDB lineage: Bacteria > Spirochaetota > Spirochaetia > Treponematales > Breznakiellaceae > JAITHW01. Next base: position 10,219 of record JAITHD010000034.1, read on the forward strand.
GCGATCAACCCCGATAGACTGCCTGTCAGCTCGGTGATAGGTTCCCCACTTGGAAAACTCGTAGCCTTCGGGATTGGGACCGTAATGGCTGCCGGGATTCACCATGAAACATACCCCAAAGGGAGCGTTATAGCCCTCATAAACAGGATAGGATTTCATAAGGAGTTTTGTTACCGTTTGAGCGGCATCAGATTCTCCAAACGTAAGCAGGCTCCACTCTTCGGCGATTTTCTGAGCCGACAGATTCGGGTCCCACCCAAGCCGTCCGTATCCGTAAAGATTCGCTTGGGCTAAGGTATGCCCTGTCCAGTTCTGATCAAGTCCTACATTGCTTACCCCTGCAAGTCCTTCAATCGAGGGTCCCAAAAGCTCTCGAATTGTGCTTGCCGGTCTGTAGGCAGTGTCAAAGTTCATAATATCTTCCCAAATCCACGGAAGATAGCAAAGATCGATCTGCTGTCCTGTATACTCTTGGGTTATTTGCAGCTCCATAATATGACGGGTTTTTGAAAGCCTCCCGAACAGCGGAGAAACCGGTTCCCGAACTTGAAAATCATAGGGACCGAATTTTATCTGAAGCAGTACATTCTGATCAAAACCGCCGTCTAAAGGCATAAAATGATCATACGCTGCTTTTGCCCGATCTATCGAAGGATCCCGCCAATCTTGGGTACAGTTATAAACAAAGCAGCGCCAGATAACCTCGCCGCCGTGAGGCTTGAGCGCGGCTGCAAGCATATTAGCGCCTTGGGCGTGCGTGCGCCCGTATTGAAAAGGTCCCGGCTCAAACTCTGAGTCTGCTTTCACCACAAATCCCGCTAAATCAGGAATATACCGGTATATCACCTCAGATCGCGCTTTCCACCAGTCCTGAACCGCAGGATCAAGGGGGTCTGCGGTTGAAACCTCCCCAAGGAGATAGGGAGAAGCAAAATTGATGCTCAACAGAAGCCGTATACCGAAAGGACGGAATATCGCCGCCAGCTTTGCCACATCCGGCAGATACGTTTCGGTAATAAGTTTTTTAGCGGCTTTCCGCACATTGGCGTTATTAATCGAAATCCGATTAATTCCCACTGAAGCGAGGAGTCTGGCGTAATCTTCAATTCGCTGGGGATCAAAATCAATACGGTTATCCTTATAAAAAAGCGAATTCCCCGCATACCCCCGCTCGACGGTTCCGTCAAGATTATCCCAGTGGTTAATGATGCGGTGAGACCCTGCGGGGGCTTCGGCGATTCGGGTTCCGGGACTTATCCCGCCAAGCCGCAGCAGCGCAAGGAGCCTATACGCACCATACAGCGCGCCTTGCGGATCTTGTCCGGCGATGATGATTCTATCATCAGTAACCTGAATAACAAAACCTTCTGGTTTTTGCGGCGGAAGCGCAAGATTCAAAGCGGTATTCAGATGACCAATCGTACCGACCCGGGTTTCTTTAGGTCCTGCCTTTTGGGAAATACCGAAACCGCGGCGTAACCCTCGGCGAAGTTCAGCGCCGGTCCATCCCATAATTTCCCCTTGTTCCTCAATGGTGACGTTTTCCAGCATTGCAACAAGAGACGCAGGAATATGCTGAGTTCCCCAGGCTTGAAACCAGCAATCGTATTCACAAATCTTCATAAGATCACCATAGACCAGAGCCATATTGTTATGCAAGGCGGTATGACAGTTGACACTCCCCATGCCTAAAGGCGGGGGATTCTTGCTTCAACGATACCTGCCAGGGGTATAGCTTGGTTTTCGCAAAAACTCCCTTTAGGGAGCTTTTACGGCGGTTCCAACCCATGCTCCCCGGTCTTACTGTATCTCCACA
>JAITHD010000151.1 GCA_031280155.1 Treponema sp.
AATCACACGCTTTTTCATACAAAACTCCTTCAATGAAATCCCGGAGACCGGCTTAAAACAGCAAGTTCACTATAAGTTTGATTATACCGGGATAAAGAAAAAAGATCAAGAAAAACAGGCTTGGAGATGACCGGCAGCGTATGACGAACCTCAAATAAAGCCGCGATATTAGGTCCGTCGGAGGTTTCGCAGAACCTGTTTTTATCTAAAAGACTTCCTTTCAGTTTCATGTTGTGATATTCAGACCTATTCATTCTGACGATAGGTGCGGTACTTCCTGCCATGTATGTTTGTTTTGAGAGAACCTGCGGATTTTAGCTGAAGTATTGATATATGCCGTATACGATAGATAAAAAATGATCTATGATAAAATAGAGGTATATGATGTTTCAAGTATTTTATCTATTGCTTTTGGTCTATATAACGATCCTTGTTACACCCGTCAGGGGAGACACCTTTACCTTTAGGGCAGACCGGATGAGCGGAGGCCGGGCTTCAGGACGGGAGATTACCGTGCTTACCGGGGGCGCTGAAGTGCGCTCTGACAGTCTGCTCCTCAAGGCGGAACGGATTGAGATTCATGGGGACAACAATCAATTTATTGATTGTACCGGCGGAGTCTGGGGCAGAGACGAAGACAAAGACATTCTTTTTCAAACCGACCGTCTGCGCTATGATCGAAAGCTCAAAATCGCTCGGCTTGAAGGAAACTCCACTTTAGAGGACAAGAAAAACGATATAGTCGCCAAAGGGCGCTTCATCGAATACGACGATCAGGCGGAAATTACAATATTTCAGGTATCGGTTCGGCTTTTCAAGGATACTATGGTTTGTCGTTCCGAATACGCCGTATACCGCCGCGCAGAAAAGATACTGGATCTTTCAGGATTTCCGGTGGTATTTAAAAAAGAAGATGAATTCAGAGCGGATCGAATCCGGGTAGATTTGGAGACCGACGACGTTACTATGGAGGGCGCTGTTTCAGGTTCTATAAAGGATTAGCGTTATGTATTACGATGAATTAGTACCAGATACAGGTATAATGGCAGAAAATAGAGAAGAAAATAACGAAGTTAAAACGGAAGGGGCATCAAAATTTCTGGATACCCTTGAAAAAACTGAAGCGCAAACCACATGCCGTGATCTGATCGTATTAGATCAGCCTGAAAAGCAGGGAATTAAGACAGATCAGGTTCATAGACTGGGGGTTTCAGAATTACGCAAGCATTTTAGGCGCAAGGAAGTAGTCAGAGGGGTCAATTTCTTCATGCACAATGGAGAAGTAGCAGGCTTGCTTGGACCCAACGGCGCGGGTAAGACCACAATTTTCTATATGATAGTAGGATTTTATCGCCCCTCAGCGGGACAAGTTATCATGGACGACGAGGATATAACCACAAAACCTATGTATCAGCGAGCAAGACGGGGAATTGCGTATCTTCCCCAGGAAGCGTCGATCTTCCGAAAACTCACGGTAGAGCAGAATATCTGGGCTATTCTGGAAAGCCGCCGGGACATTGACAAAACAGAAAAAAAGAAACGTTTGGAATCACTGCTTGACGAATTCGGTATAGGCCGGCTTCGCGGACAATTAGGATATACCCTTTCCGGCGGGGAACGAAGACGTACAGAAATAGCCCGGGCCCTTGCTACAGAACCGAAATTCCTGCTTTTAGACGAGCCTTTTGCAGGAATAGACCCGATTGCGGTATATGAAATCAAACAGATAATCCGGCGGCTTGCCCAGAAAGGCATCGGAATTCTCATTACCGACCATAATGTGAGGGATACCTTGGAGATAACCACTGAAGCCTTTATCATCAACACGGGAACCATTGTCGCCAGAGGGGATCGGGATACGATTCTTGAAAACGAGATGGTTCGGCAAGTGTATCTAGGATCAGAATTCAGGATGTAAGCCGGCATGTTATGTGATTATATCTTCGACAAAATCGTTATATCATTATGGGCTATGAATTCCCAATAACCGCGGCTGGTGTTTTGGATTGAGACTCCCTCTAGTTCCAATCTTCATAGTATAGTATAGTAAAAAATAGGAGAAATTATGCCTAAAGAAATAGGGGAAATCATCGAGCGGGTGAAAGCGCTGCGGGAAATCGAAGGAATATCAGGAGAAACCTTAGCGAAAGAACTCTATTTTGATCCCGCTGAGTATCAGAAATGGGAAACTGGAGAAGCTGATTTTCCTATTGGCGCTTTGGTGGAGATTGCCGTCAGGTTTAAGGTAGAGCTTACCGAGCTTATCAGCGGAAAAACTCCCAAGCTTAAAACCTTCTGTCTCACCCGATCAGATCATGCGCCAGAGGTAAGCCGCAGACCTATGTACACATACTGGAATCTTGCCTATAATTTTCATCATAAAAAGGCGGAGCCTTTTCTGGTGGAAGTTCAGACGGATACCGAGACTAAGCCCTTGAGTCTCAATACCCATCCGGGACAGGAATTCGATTATGTCCTTGAAGGGCGTCTTCTTATATCGGTTGGGGGACATGAGATGGAACTAGGTCCCGGAGACAGTATTTACTATGATTCTAATGAGCCTCACGGCATGAAAGCTGTTGGAGGACAGAGAAGTCGATTTTTAGCCTTTGTTTTTTAGGAGCCTTTATGCTGGAACGGTATGTATCGCCTCTTGAGTTTGATTCATATACAGATTTTTATGATAAATTTTCTTTAACCATCCCGGACGCTTTTAATTTTGCCTATGATGTGATTGATGAACTGGCTGAGACCTGTCCAGAAGATATCGCGCTGCTCTGGCGGGATGAAAAAGGCGCGGAAGCGGAATTTTCCTACCGTGATATAAAGCGCCTTTCTGATAAGGCGGCGAATGTTCTGACTGACAGAGGAATTCAAAAAGGGGATCCGGTTATGCTCATCCTGAAGCGCCGCTGGGAGTATTGGCCCATCTTGCTGGGGCTCCACAAGATTGGAGGGATTGCGATTCCCGCTACCCATCTGCTCACTGCTAAGGATATTATCTACCGGTGTACCGCGGCGGATATCGTAGGGATTATCAGCGTTGATGACGAGCAGGTTCTATACAGAATTGATGAAGCAGAAGCGAAGTTGGAAGAGAATCCTAAGACCAAAGGGACCCTCCGATATAAGGGGTTTGTCCGTTCAGTACACGCGGATCCCAATATGGATATAGGGCTTCGAGAGGAACGAAATTGTACCGGCTTTTCTCCTTGGACGGATTTCAAGGATCTCCTGGAAAAAGCCTCTCCAAAGTTCAACCGTCCTCTGTCGGTCAATACTAACGAAGATATCATGCTGCTCTACTTCACCTCAGGCACTACCGGAATGCCCAAGATGGTTCGCCATAATTTCGTGTATCCTTTAGGTCACATCCTCACCGCAAAATACTGGCAGTGCGTTCAGCCCGGAGGACTCCATCTAACTGTAGCGGAAACCGGTTGGGCTAAGGCTGCTTGGGGCAAAATCTATGGGCAATGGCTCTGCGGTTCAGCGGTTTTTGTCTATGATTTTGACCGTTTTATTCCTGCGGATATGCTGAATATTATCGCCGAATATCGGATTACCACATTTTGTGCGCCTCCGACGATATACCGCTTTTTTATCAAAGAAGACCTGAGCAAGTACGACTTTTCCGCTTTAAAGCACTGCGCGGTTGCGGGAGAACCCCTTAATCCTGAGATTTACGAGCAGTTTAAAGCCGCTACTGGTCTTTCTCTTAGGGAAGGGTATGGTCAAACTGAACTTACCGTAACTATGGCGACGTTTCCGTGGCTGAATCCCAAACCAGGTTCTATGGGCAAACCTTCTCCTGGTTACGACATTGATCTGGTACGGGATGACGGTTCTTCCTGCGATATGGGCGAAGAAGGGCAGATTGTGATTCGGACGGATAAACGGAAACCCCCGGGTATGTTCGGAGGATACTATCGGGACGATGCGCTTACCGCCGGCGTATGGCATGATGACGTTTATTATACCGGCGATATGGCGTGGCGCGACGAAGACGGATATTACTGGTTTGTAGGGCGCGCCGACGATGTTATCAAGAGTTCAGGCTATCGAATCGGACCTTTTGAGGTTGAGAGCGCGCTTCTTGAACATCCAGGGGTCTTGGAATGTGCCGTAACCGCTGTCCCTGATCCTGACCGCGGCGCCGCGGTTAAAGCTACGGTGGTGCTTGCTAAAGGCTGGACTCCCCATGAGGAACTCAAAGCAGAACTTCAAAATCATGTGAAGAAAACGACCGCTCCCTATAAATACCCGCGAATCGTTGAATTCGTCAGTGAACTCCCCAAAACCATCAGCGGCAAGATTCGCCGGGTACAGATTCGGGAAGCCAGTGAACATAGCGTGCAAAGAAGTTTAGAGTAAACTAATTGACAAGCGATAGCGCTCTGGTTATAATATAAGAATATAATTTCTATGAAAAAAGAAATGTAACCGCAAATGACCTAAATAATGAATATAAAATTGAATTTCTATTCATTATTGTCATTTGGGGGTTAAAATCAGATGCATTGATAAGTGGAGTTCTGTTTTGGCAAGGGGAATTGATGCTACAGAAATAGCCCGAATCGCCGGGGTTTCCCGTGCGACGGTTAGCAGAGTAATCAACAATTACGCCTTCGTTAAACCCGACACTCGGTCTCGGGTGTTAGCGGTCATAGAACAGTACGCCTATAGCCCCAATCTTTCAGCTCAGATTTTGGCGGGAAAGCCGTCAAATACGATAGGTCTTTTTCTAACCGTCATGGATTATACAAGTTCGAAAAGCAGACTAGAGGATACGCATATTAACTTTATGACAGAGCGGGTGATCCATACTGCCATGTCCCGAGGCTATTATGTGTTGGTGTATCAGGTCGGCGATATAGCCGCTCTAATAGAAAAGAAAAAATTAAGCGATATGTTCATTCAGTCCCGGATCGACGCGGGTATATTTGTAGGATTTCCCAATCAGTGCGACGTAATTGAAGAGCTTGTAGGGCGGGGCGGTGTAGTAG